>JAFWGH010000013.1 GCA_017512465.1 Clostridia bacterium | reverse complement strand
CCGAGCGCTGTAAACGCGCCCACCTCCCCTCATCAAGGGGAGGTACAAAGCGGTTGAGCCGCTTACAGCGGCTTTTTTTGAACATCCAATTCACTCTTACTCTTTGTTTGCTCCGCAAACCCGACAAATACAAAGATTATCGTATTTACTTGGATTTTATCCACTTTTTTTAGTTAGGCGAGCGAAGCGAGCAAAACCACCGCGGTTGGTTCGTTGTTCAATTTAACCGCTTTATATCGCCCCTTGATGAGGCGCTCCCTGCTAGGGAGACGTCGCGCGTAGCGTGACAGAGGGTCTGGCGTGCGCTCCAAGCAAGATGTCACGAAGTGACAGAGGGGTAGACCTGTAACGAACACAACTTTGGCGGTTTTGCAGAACAGCTCGACAAACCTTATTTGCAAGTTACTTTGCTTTTTCTTTCACACTTTCCCCACAAAAGTATATAATAAAAGTAAGATTTTGCCGTGCCACTTGCTTATTTTTTTCAATTTTTGCAAGTTGAATAAAAAATACTTGCATTTTTTGTCGATTTGTAGTATGATTGAGCGTGCATTATAATAGAAACGGAGACAGATATTTCATGGCTAAATATGCTGAAATGACAAAAGAACAATTACAAGAAGAACACAAACATCTTCTCGGTGCATACAATGAGCTCAAAGCCAAGGGCTTGCAGTTGGATATGTCCCGCGGCAAACCGAGCACGGAGCAGTTAAACCTCTCCGATGAGATGCTCACCAACATTCCCACTTTAAACGATGTGTTTGCCGAAAGCGGATTGGATACCAGAAACTACGGTGTGTTAGACGGGTTGCCCGAATGCCGCCGCTTTTTTGCGGACCTTTTAGAGGTGCCGTATAAAAATATCATTATCGGCGGTAACGCTTCGCTGCGCGTGATGTTTGATTACATCACCCAATGCCTGATGCCCAATGCCTTAGACAACGGCTGGCTGGCTTCCGGCAAGCCCGTAAAATTCCTGTGCCCCTGCCCGGGTTATGACAGGCATTTTGCCATTTTGGAATACTACGGGGTGGAAATGCTCCCGATTGATATGGAGGATGACGGTCCGAATATCGCCCAAATTACCGAGGCGATTAAAGACGAGCAGGTAAAAGGCATGTTTTGCGTGCCGAAATACTCCAACCCCACCGGCTGTACCTATTCCGATGAAAAGGTTAAGGCGATTGCGGCAATCAAGCCGGCGGCAGATAATTTCCGTGTGATTTGGGATAATGCTTATCTCGTGCATGACCTGGTGGAGCCGGAGGACGGCGACAAGCTGTTAAATATCTTCCCCGAAGCGATAAAAAACGGGAATGAGGATTTGTTCTTCGAAGTATGCTCTACTTCCAAGGTGACCTTCTCGGGTGCCGGTATTTCGGCGATTGCCGCGAGTGAAAAAAATATAGAAGCTATCAAGGCGCGCATGAGCAAGCAGTTTATTTCCAATGATAAAATTAACCAGCTGCGCCACATTCGCTTTTTAAAGGATGTGCCCACACTCATGGCGCACATGGCAAAGCACAGAGAGATATTAGCGCCGAAATTCCAAGCGGTGGATGAAAAGTTCACCGAGGGCTTCAGCGCCTGCGGCATTGCAAAATGGACTAAACCGAAGGGCGGCTATTTCATTAACCTGGATGTGATGGAAGGAACTGCAAAGAGAACAGTTAGCTTGTGTAAAGAGGCAGGCGTGGTGCTTACCGGTGCCGGCGCGCCCTTCCCCTACGGGAAAGACCCCAAGGACTGCAATATCCGCGTGGCTCCCTCTTACCCGCCGGTAGAGGAGTTGAAAACCTGTGCGGATATATTGGTAATTTCCGCAAAGCTTGCAGCTTGCGAAAAATTACTTGAAAAATAAATCTATCCATATTAAAATAATACAAAAGAGCACAAAACGGATTTTGTGCTCTGTTTTTTGAAAAAGAGGTAGTACAGTGAAAATTGATTTTTTCGAAAAAAAAGGCTTTATCTGTGATATGGACGGTGTCATTTATCACGGCAACAACATTCTCCCCGGTGCCGCGGAATTTATCGAGTGGCTCAAGAGAGAAAAAAAGGAATTTTTATTCTTAACCAATAACTCCAATTTAACAACAAGAGAGCTGCACCAAAAGCTCAAACGCATGGGCTTGGATGTGGGCGAGGAGCATTTTTATACCAGCGCACTTGCCACGGCGCATTTTTTAAAAAAGCAAAAACCCAACTGCTCGGTTTTCGCCATCGGTGAAGCCGGTTTGTTAAATGCGCTGTATGATGCCGATATCACCATGAATGATGTCAATCCCGATTATGTGGTGGTCGGTGAGGGAAGAACCTATTCCTTAGAGTCACTCACAAAAGCGGTTAATTTGGTGGAAAAAGGTGCAAAGCTCATCGGCACCAATTCCGACACCACCGCCAACACGGAGGATGGTATTTACCCCGCCTGCGGTGCCATTATTGCCCCGATTGAAATCGCAACCGGCAAAAAGGCATACTTTTGCGGCAAGCCCAATCCGCTGATGATGCGCACAGGCATTAAGCTGCTCGGCTGCCACTCCTCGGAAGCGGTTGTTATCGGTGATAATATGGAAACAGATATCATTGCCGGCACCGAAAGCGGCATTGATACCGTGATGGTACTCACCGGTGTATCGACCGCCGAAACCCCGCAAAACTATGCATATAAGCCAACGGAAATTTTAAGCGGTGTGGGCGAGATTGCCGACAGGCACACGCCGCCGGACAGTTTTATGTTTTTGAATATGTAAGAATAAAATAAATGCATCGCCGTGGCGATGCATTTTTTTATTCGCATATTGGCAAATTAGCCTGTTAGCGGTTAGCAAACGGCTGTGCCTTTTTTTATAATTGTAAGGCTTGCCGCCAATAATTCCGCATTCCTCATTGCGAAATCCGCATTATTCTTCGTATTCTTCCTCTTGCGTATCCGCACCGGTAAACTGTGCATTATACAGCTCATAATAGAAACCTTTTTTGGCGAGCAGCTGCTCATGGTTGCCGGTTTCTACAATATTACCGTTATTCATAACCAAAATGGTGTGCGCATCGCGAATGGTGGAAAGCCTGTGTGCAATCACAAAGCTCGTGCGGTCCTTCATCATTTCAAGCATCGCCTTTTGAATTTGCACCTCGGTGCGCGTATCCACAGAGGAGGTTGCTTCATCCAAAATCAAAATTTTCGGATTTGCCAAAATAGCTCTGGCGATTGTCAACAGCTGCTTTTGTCCCTGCGAGACATTGGAGCCATCCTCCTCTAAAACCGTATCGTAACCCTCCGAAAGCGTTTTAATAAAGTGGTTGGCGCGCGCCGCCTTCGCCGCCTCAATGATTTCATCATTGGTCGCGCCGATTTTACCATAGGCAATATTCTCTCGAATTGTACCGCTAAACAGCCATGTTTCCTGTAACACCATGCCGAAGGTTTCGCGCAGCTCTTCACGGCTGATGTCGGTAATATTGACATCATCCACTAATATTTCACCGCCGCGCAGCTCATAAAAGCGCATGAGCAGATTAACCAGGGTGGTTTTGCCCGCGCCGGTCGGTCCGACAATGGCAACGGTTTGTCCCGGCTCAACAACAAGATTAAAATTCTCAATGAGCGGTTTATCCTCATGGTATCTGAAGCGCACATTGCGAAACTCCACCTTGCCCTTGACCTCACCGAGCGTGGTATTCACTGTATCGGGCACAAGTTCCTCTTCCTCTAACAGATTGAAAACACGCTCGAAGGAGGCGAGTGCCGACTGCAGCTGATTAATGGTACCGGAAATGGTTTGAATCGGGTGTGTAAAGAGCTTTGAATATACCAAAAATGCGGTAATATCGCCCACATTGATGGTGCCGGAAATACTCAACACGCCGCCGATTACACAAATAAGCACAAACACAATATTATTGACCGCATCATTAAGCGGCATAATCACACCGCTCATGGTGAGCGCGCGCTGTGTGGAGCGGCGCAAATCATCATTGATATCCTCAAACTCTTCAATACTCTTTTCTTGTCGGTTAAAGACCTTGATGAGCTTGTGTGCGGTGAACATTTCTTCGATATGTCCGTTTATTTCACCGGTTTGCTCCCACTGTTTTGAGAAATACTTTTGCGAGCGCTTGGTGACAAATGCCGCAATAAAGGTACACAGCGGCAATGCCAGCACCGTGATGAGCGCAAGCGTAAAGTTGGTGATAAACATCATAATCATGACACCGACAATGGTTACGAGTGCCGATATGAGCTGCGTAATCGAGTTTTGCAAATTGCGCGATATGTTATCCATATCGTTGATAATGCGCGAAAGTACATCGCCCTTTGTGGAGGAGTCAAAATACTTTAGCGGCAGCTTGGAAAGCTTTTCATTCACATCACCGCGCAGCTTAAAGACTATGCGCTGTGAGAGCCCCGCCACGGTATACTGTTGTATATAGGTGGCAATACAGCTGATAACATAAATAACAACAATGAGTGCGAGCAGCTTCCAAACGCCGCTTAAATCATACCCTTCTCCGGCGATTTTGGATTTCACCTGCAGCTGCATCTCGCTAATCATATTGCCGAGCTGGTTGGGACCGAAAATGGAAAATACCGCAGTGCCCGCAGAGGCAATCGCAATAATGATAAAGCCCCATTTTTCGGCAGAAAAGACAGTTTTTACCTTATCGATAGTGCCTTTTAAGTCCTTTGCGCGCTCATTCGGGTCATGCTTATCGGCATTTCTGTCAAGCGCTTTGCGCGCTCTGGCTTTAATGCTGCTTTCGCTCTTAAAATTCCTTCTCTTAGCCAAGCTTCGACACCTCCTCGGTGGAAATCTGGCTGAGGGCAATTTCCTGATATGCCTCGCAAGTCTCCATTAATTCTTTATGTGTGCCGATACCGGCAATCTGACCTTCATCGAGCACAATGATTCTGTCGGCATCCATTACCGTGTTGATGCGCTGTGCAACAATGAGGATATTCGCATATTTAAACTTATCCCGCAAAGCGGCTCTCAGCGCCGCATCCGTTTTAAAATCCAAGGCGGAAAAGCTGTCATCAAAAATATAGATTTCCGCTTTTTTCATCAGCGCTCTTGCAATGGATAGGCGCTGCTTTTGTCCGCCCGAGAAGTTTTTACCGCCCTGCGATACAAAGGCTTCGAGCTGCTCCGGCTTTAAGCGCACAAATTCCTCTGCCTGCGCCACATTCAGCGCTTCCCACATATCCTCTTCTTCCGCTGCGGCGTTGCCGTAACGCAAATTGTCGGCAATCGTACCGGAAAACAGGAAGGTTTTTTGCGGAATCAAGCCGATTCTTTCGCGCAACTCCTTAAGCGGAACATCTTTAATATTGACACCATCGAGCAAAACCTCTCCCGAAATGACATCGAAGAAGCGGGGAATCAGGTTTACAAGCGTGGATTTGCCCGCACCCGTGGGGCCGATAATCGCTGTGATTTCACCGGCACGGCACTCAAAATTAATCTTTTGCAGCACCGGCTCCTCGGCATCCGGATAGCAGAATTTAACATCTTTAAACTCTAAGTGGGCATCGCCGCCCTGTGCAAAATGCACCGGCTCCTCGCTCTCGCTGACACTGACTTCACACTCTAATACCGCATTAATACGCTTTGCGGCGACCTCGCCTGCGGGAATCATCACAAAAATAGCGGATGCCATGCCGATACCCGATATCATTAAGAGAATGAAAATCATAAACATCTGCAAATCGTATACACTTGCTGAAAGCGCTACAGGGTCAGTCAAATTGTCAATGTCCTTTGCGCCGAAAATCATAATGAGCGCTAAAATTGTATATAACATAAACAGCGCAACCGGAATAACCACTGCAAACATGCGGTTGATTTTCAAACTGATTTTCATTAAATCCAGGTTAGATTCCTGGAACTTTTCATCCTCGCTCGCTTCGCGGTTAAATGCACGGATAACACGAATACCGGTAAGCTTTTCGCGCACAATACGGTTGATGATATCCACCTTTTTGCGCTGGCGGTCAAACAGTTTTTTGGTGACTTTAAAAATGAAATATACCGCAATACCGATGACCGGCACAATCAACAGCACCACCGCGGCAATTTTCGGATTATACATAAAGCTGAGTATCGCGCCGCCGATAAATAACACCGGTGCGGGAATTAACAGCTTTAACATGCCGAGCACAAGCTCTTGCAGATGTTGGATATCGTTGGTCGTTCTTGTAATTAAAGAAGCCGTGCCGAACTGCTCATGCTCCTTGGCGCTCAAGTCGGTAATTTTGATAAACAGGCTCTTGCGCAAGCTCGCACCGAAGTTTGCGGAGGTTTTCGCGGAAAAATAGTTTCCCAAAATACCGACCACACAGCCGATACCCGCGACAACGCACATCACAAGACCCATCCACGTGACAAAAGCGGAATCGCCCTTATCTACACCATTGTCCAAAATTTTGGAAACCACTGTCGGCAGTGCCAGTGTAATCAGGTTTTGTATGCATACCAATAACATCGCGGTTACGGCATACCGTTTACAATGCTTTAAATACTTTATTAGTTTTAACATTACAAATCCTTTACTTTATATCTTAATTATAATAACACTCATAGATAAGTTGATAATAGCATAATTTATAATATAATACAAGTATAAATAATTAACACGGTATTTTTGCCAAAAAATGTCGGAGTATTTTTGCCTGTGCAAAAATACTCCGACATTTAAATTTACAAATTATTAAAAACAGCTGTTTTGCATAAATCGGTAATAAAACTGAATATCGCTTTCCACATCGCTCACTTTAAAATACTCATTGACATTGTGCATACCGGCTCTGTACTTGGCATCGGTAATATGCGGACTGAATTTAAAAGTGCAATTTGTCAGGGAATCATAATATTTTGAGTCTGTTCCCGCCACAAAGGGGAAGGGTGCCGTAACGCCGCCGGGGAATACCTCACCAACGGTTTTTTGCATCATACGCCAGCCGAAGGAATCCAAATCGCTCATGCCGGTCGGCTCGTGCTGACCGAGTGCAAGCAGCTCCACCTCATACTTTGAGCCGAGCACCTTTTGCATGTGTGTTTTTACATCCTCCACCTTTTCTCCGAGATTAACACGGCAGTTGACAATCGCATAGCTCTCATCCGGCATCACATTTGCCGCATCGCTGGCGTGCAGTACCGTAAACGCCATGGTGGTGCGCAACAGCGACGCCGTTGCGGGACTGATGCGCAAGAGAATGGGCTTAAGAAGCGGTTTAAAAATATCCGCATTTGCCATTAACAGCTTATATTTAAAGCTTGCGCGCGGGCAAACGGATTTAATGAGCATATTCACCGCCGGTGTAAAGCGCGCCTTCATTTGGTGCTTATTGAGCTTAACGACCGCTTTTGCAAGGCTGACCGCCGTGGTTTCCTTGGGCGGCATAGCAGCATGCCCCGCCTTGCCTTTGGCGGTAATTTTGGCATTAACCCAACCCTTTTCACATACACCGACAAGCGCGAGAGGTCCTTCAATGCCAATCATCGAAGCATCCAGCAAATTCATGCCTTCATCGAAAATAAACTCGAAGCGAACACCTTCCTCGGCAAGCACTTTACACATTGCCTTTGCGCCGTTGCCGGCGATTTCTTCATCATAACCGAAGCAAAAATACATGGTGCGCTGCGGCATTTTACCGGCTCTCAAGTGCATTTCCGTGGCTTCAAAAATGCTCACAAGCTGACTTTTCATATCAAAAGAGCCTCTGCCCCAAATGCAGCCATCCTCTATCTCGGCGGCAAAGGGCGGGTGAGTCCACCCCTCTTCCTGAGGCGGGACCACATCCTGATGCCCCATAAACATGCCGGGCAGCAGGGATTTGTCTGTCCCCTCAATGCGGTACATTAAACCGTAGTTATCCACCAAGCGCTTTTCGGCGGTTTGGTGAAAGAGCGGGAAGGTCTGTTCAAGATACGCCTGCAAATCCAAAAACGGCTTGTCGGATGCATTTTCATCCGCCATGGAAATGGTCGGAATCCGAATCGCACCCTGCGCCTTTTTAACCGCGGCATCCAAATCAATCTGCGGCTTTTCGTAAGCCTCGGGCTGCTCTGCCGTGTCCTTTACAAGCAGTGCGCGTATAACCATGATAAGAATGAAAAGCACCAAGGCGCCTAATATGATGTATAGAGCAATCATATGCATCCCCCTTTATAAACACTAAAACTATTATATGCTTCCCTTCGGCGGATTGCAAGCCCTTTTCGCTTGTGTTGTGTGCGCTGCAAATCGTTATTGCAAAACACGCGCAAATATACTAAAATATTAACAGACTACACAGGGGAGATGATACTATGCGCATAGCACCTATCAATTATGAAGAAGCCTCCGAGGAGGTCAAGCAGCTGTGGGAAGATCATGAAAGCGAGCATATCATAACCAATATGAAGCGCACGCTCATGCACCACCCGCTTTCCTTTAAAGTAATGATGGAATGGTACCCGCTCTATGCGGAGGTTGCCAAAATCGAGGGAGTGGGCGAGTTAGGCGCCGATATTTATTCCTACGCGATTTCTTCACAAAACGATTGCCTCATTTGTGAGACATTTTTCAGAAAAATCCTCATTGATGCCGGCAGAAATCCCGATGCGCTCGATTTAAGCGATAAAGAGCGCATTTTGACCGAATACGGCAGAGCCTGTGTCAAGCAGCCGGTTAAGGTGAGCGATGAGCTGTACAACAGAATGCGCGCACATTTCAGCGAAGAGGAAATGGTACTGTTGACCACCTTTGCGGGGATGATGATTGCCACAAATCTGATTAATCACGCGCTCGCGGTGGATTTGGATGAGCGCTTAATCGGCTATGAAAAAGCCGGCGCAAAAAAGAAAAATAATAGCACGGAGGAATAGATGATGGCAAAAGAATTTGAAGGAAAGGTTGTCTATATCACCGGTGCCGCCAAAGGGCAGGGCAAAGCCATAGCGCTTGCGTTTGCAAAGGAGGGTGCCGATATTATCGCATTCGATTTAGGCGAAAAAATAGAATATCCCGCCTATAACAGCGGCTCGAGCAAGGATTTGGATGCTTTAAAAGCAGAGATTGAAGCGCTCGGCAGAAAATGTGTTACCTATGCGGGCGATGTGCGCATAGAAGCCGACTGTAAAGCGGCGGTGGAAAAAGGTGTAAAAGAACTGGGCAGAATAGATATTTTAATCAATAACGCCGGCATCTGTGCCTATGCCTTTGCCGATGAAATGCTCGAAAGCGAGTGGGATGCCATGATGGATATTAATGCCAAAGGCGCTTGGCTGACTGCAAAGCATGTGATACCCGTGATGAAAAAGCAGGTCACAAATTATGTGAAGGGTGAAAGCTACGGTGTGATTATCAACAACTCCTCTATCGGCGGACTGCGCGGTATGAGAAGGCTTTCACACTATGCCGCCTCGAAATGGGCAATGACCGGCATGACAAAGAGCTGGGCGCTTGAGCTTGCACCCTGGGGCATTCGCTGCATTTCCATTCACCCGACAGGAGTCAACACCCCGCTGAATGACGGTATTGCCGCCATGGAAGGGAAAACCCCCGAGGAAATTGCCGAGGCGAGTGCCGGCAATTTAATCCCCGTGCCGTGGATAGAGAGCGAGGATGTGGCAAACAGTGTGCTGTTCTTATGCTCGGATAAGGCAAAATATGTTACCGGCAGCCAATATGTGCTCGATGCGGGGCTATTAACTGTTTAATAAACAAATTTGTTTCAATATAAAGAAAAAGGATGCAGGGCGTGAGCCTTGCATCCTTTTTTTAATATCCGGAAAACCGGATTTTTAGACAGAAATAAACTCTCTGTTGGGAGTCAGAGAGTTTATTAAGGGGGTTATGAAAAAGCACATATATTGCTCTGGATGTCTTTGTTTTACTGTACTTTTATTATACCACAAAACCCATAAAATGGAATAGTTTAAAATAACAATAATATTCCTGTTTTTTGTGCAGTTTTAACATACATTTACAATACTGCATAAATTTGTTTCAAAACATTGTACAAAAGTTATATAGTAAAAACTCTCATAAATAGTCCTCATATCCCTTTTGCGGCATCATCTGTGTCACTTATGTCCTGTGCCGCATCCCGACTCCACGGCAGCACCGCATCCAAACGCGGTTTGATTTTTATTAAAAGGAGCATAAAGAGCACTTTGACCACAAAATAAATGCCTGCCTGTATCGCACGGCTGAGCGCGAGCGCGCCGATGATAGCGCCGACACTCTCGCCGTATGTACCAATCCCGTTGACAATGAAATAAAACGCCAAATTCAGTGTGTTGAGTACCAATCCGCCGATTCCCTGACAGAGAAAAACGGCAAGCACCGCGCGCGGAGCAGTCAGCTTTTTATAGCACAAAAGCCCTATGGTCAAGCCCATGAGCGCACTCACCACGGTAAACCCCGGAAAATAGGGCCCGGTCGGCATAATCAGCGCACTGACCAAGTCCCCCAAGCCGCCGACTGCCATACCCCACAGCGGTCCGAGAAATACCGCCGCAAGAATGAGCGGTATAAAGCTGAGCTTGTACTGATTGCTCGGCAGGTTGATTGCCGCAAACCTGTCGAGCACAAAATACAGCGCGATAAACATCGCACTAAAGGTAAGTTTGAGCGTGTATTCTCTTTTTTTCAAAATGCTTCCTTCCCCCCCACAAAAAGAAAAAGGCGGTTCTTCCGCCTTCAACATAAAACATCGTAAATCTATGCACCTATTAAGCGGGATGCGAAGCCTGCACCGCAGTAACACTTTCGTTCGGTTGACAACTCCCCGTTCAGCCGACACTTAACGCGCAGGTTTCTACTCTTTTTTTATTTTGTTTATTGTAGCATAAGTGAACATGATTTGCAAGACAAATAAGGATTTGTCGAGCCCCTTGCGGGCTCGCAAATCCTTATTTGAGTGTGAAGTGTGAAGAGTGGAGATTGAAGTTGTGGGCGGGACACCCGCACCCGTTCCGCTATGCTCTGATACAATCTAAGTGCAAGTATTTAAAATAGCGTAGATACGCACTTTCAAGCCTCCCT
>JAFWGH010000162.1 GCA_017512465.1 Clostridia bacterium | reverse complement strand
TGTAAAAGTCTTTGGCGGCGCAGAGAAATTTTTAAGTGTTGAAGCGCTTGTGAAAGCGGAGGATAAGAAAATCGATTTGTTAAAAGTCGGTGACAGATATTCCAACAATGTCGTTAACTTCGGTTTTGATACCACGGTTGCCATCACTATTAATGAGCAAAGAGACAAGACCGGTCACGGCGGCAAAAATGCCTACACTAAGGGCATTGTGAAAGCGCTTTTGACCAGCATGAAAAATAAGTGTAAAGTGCGTGCAGATGGGGAAGTGCTCAATGAGGATGGCAGAATGCTTTTGTGCACACTTGCAAACGGTCAGTATGTAGGCGGCTCCTTTAAGTGTGCGCCGCGCTCTAAGCCGGATGACGGTTTGATTGAAGTATGTATCATTAAGCCTATCTCCAGACTGCGTTTTGTAAAGATTTTGGGCACCTATACCGAGGGTAAGCATTTGGATGACCCGTCCATGCAGGATATTGTCATTTACCGCCAGGCAAAAAAGGTCGAGGTGATTGCACCCGAAGGCTTTGCATATTCTCTTGACGGCGAAATTATCTATGAGAATAAGTTTACGGTAGAGATTGCTCCGGGAGCAGTGAATTTTGCATGCCCGGAATAATCGGTATTGCATTTAGCAAAAAAGGAATTCAACAAAATGAAATGTGATGTTTTAATCATTGGCGCCTGCACTGCAGGCGTCTACTTTGCCAAAAGAATGGCACAACAAGGCTACCGCGTTATGGTGGCAGATAAGTGCGGCAAGGAAGAAATCGGCAAGCGCTTAAGCATTTTCCATATGGATGAGGCGCAAATGAAGCGCTTTCGTGCACCGAAGCCGGTGGAAGGGGAGGACTTTGTTCATTCCTTTAATTTCTCTGCCTCGCGCTCTGCATGGGGCAGGTGGGAGAAGTACCACGAGCATACAGTGAATGTGATGAAGCTGCCGGAATATATTAAGCGCATGACAGAGTGGGCGAAGAATTACGGCGCCCAATTCGCTTATAAAACCGCGTTTAAAGAGTTAATCCTCGAGCAGGGCAGAGTTGTCGGCGCAAAGCTGATTCACGGCTCAAAAATCATCACCGTGCATGCAGGCTTGGTGGTGGATTGCAGCGGTATTACTGCCGCAGTGCGTACACAACTGCCAAACGGCTGTGTTTGTGAAAACTTCAGCTTGCAGCAAAGCGATAAGTTTTATGTTACTGTAAAATACATCTCTTTCGTAAGACCGGAAAAGGTGCATATTCGCCATACCATCTCCTGGCCGTATTACAAGGTGTGGATTGCACCGCGTGAAACACCGCAAGGAGCTATTTTAGGTGTCGGCGCCAACATGAGCTATGAATATGGTGAAAGGTGCCTTGAAAAGTTTTTGGAAAATATCTATATTCCCGAATATACCGTGGATAAAGTGGAAAGGGGCGCTGTGCCGTATCACCGCCCGCCGTATTCCTTTGTAGCAGACGGATTCCTTGCTTTGGGTGACAGCGCTTGCTTAACCAAACCCAATAACGGTGAGGGTATTACTGCCGCCTGGTACTTGGCAGATATTGCGGCGAAGGAAATCGGCAAGGTGCTGTGGAAAACAAAAATCCCGACCGCCGAGGATATGTGGAAAGTGAATGTGCGCTATCAGCGCACACAGGGTGCGGCATATGCCGAGCTGCTTGCTACTATGACCGGTGCTGTAGATTGTTCACCGCGAGAAAACAATTATGAATTTAGAAATAATTTGATTTTTAAGAGCAATTTGCGCAATCAGAAAACAGATAAGGAGCAGGAGAAAAAGGATTTAATCCAAGGCTTACTCATGGGTGTGCTGCAAGGCAAGATGCGCCCGAGAACCATTTTAAAGCTTTTGCACTACAGCTCCATTGCTTCAAAAATCAAGCACCATTATCTGGAGTTCCCGGAAGATATTCACGATTATCCGGAGTGGAAAGAGCAGGCAGATGCACTGTGGGCATCCGCAGGCTCCATGGCAGATGTGGTGTATGACAAAAAGTATTATTTGAGTGAATAGAGAATAGAGAATAGTGAATAGTGAAGGGCGACACATTCGCACTTGTTCCGCTTCGCTCTATTTGATGGATTTTGTCCTTACTTATAAGTGAAATTCCTTGTAGGTATTAAGAATTTAGTCATTTCGAGCTTGCGAGAAATCTTTAAAATGCAAGGCGTAGCCTTGCCACAACAATTCAAAATTCAACATTCAAAATTCTTAATTCAAATAAGGATTTGGGAGCCGCAAGGGCTCCACAAATCCTTATTTGTCGAGGAGGAACTATGAAAACAGATATTGAAATAGCACAAAGCGCGAAAATGCAGCATATTCGCGACATTGCCGCGGCTGCCGGTATTGATGAACAAAATTTGGAGCAATACGGCAACTATAAGGCAAAGGTCGATTTAAAACAAATGGAGCAGTTTAAGCCAAACGGCAAGCTGGTCCTTGTCACGGCAATCACCCCCACACCTGCCGGAGAGGGCAAAACCACCACCAGCATTGGTCTGGCGGATGGGTTACATAAAATCGGCAAAAATGTGGTGGTGGCACTGCGTGAGCCGTCTCTCGGTCCGGTATTCGGCATCAAGGGCGGTGCAGCCGGCGGCGGTTATGCGCAGGTGGTACCGATGGAGGATATCAACCTGCATTTTACCGGAGATTTTCACGCTATCGGCGCAGCAAATAATTTGCTTGCCGCTATGCTCGATAATCACATTTTCCAGGGCAATGAGTTGGATATTGACCGCGAGAATATTACATGGAAGCGTTGCGTGGATATGAATGACCGCCAGCTCAGATATATTGAGGACGGTTTAGGCGGGGGCAAAAACGGTTTGCCGCGTAAGGATGGGTATGATATCACCGTTGCTTCCGAGATTATGGCGGTATTGTGTCTGTCCACGGATTTGGCGGATTTAAAGCGCCGCCTGGCAAACATCATTGTTGCTTATAATATTAACGGAGAGCCGATTACTGCGCACATGCTGGGGGCAGAGGGCGCCATGACTGCGCTCTTAAAGGATGCGATTAAACCCAATTTGGTGCAGACCTTAGAGGGTACACCGGCATTGGTACACGGCGGTCCCTTCGCGAATATTGCGCATGGCTGTAACTCTGTTATCGCTACCAAAATGGCGCTCAAACTTGCCGACTACACCGTGACGGAAGCAGGCTTCGGTGCAGACCTCGGCGCAGAAAAGTTTTTGGATATTAAGTGCCGTGCCGCCGGTTTAAAACCGAATGCCGTTGTCATTGTTGCCACGGTGCGCGCGCTCAAAATGCACGGCGGTGCGGATAAAGACGATTTAAAAACCGAGAATATGGAAGCGCTGCAAAAGGGACTTCCGAATTTGTTGCGCCATATTTCCAATATCACCAATGTTTACGGCTTGCCCTGCGTGGTGGCGATTAACCGCTTCCGCAAGGATAGTGATGAGGAAATTGCCTATATTGAAAATGAGTGCAAAAAGCTCGGCGCAAATGTGTGTACTTCCACCGTGTGGGAATTTGGCGGCGCAGGCGGTACCAAGCTTGCGCAAGAGGTTGTAAGACTTTGCGAGCAGGAAAACAGCTTCCGCTACTGCTATGATATTCATGAGAGCATTGAGCAAAAAATTAATGCTATTGCCACGAAGATTTACGGCGGTGAGGGTGTCGATTTTACCGATGAAGCCAAAGCACAGCTTGAAAAAATCAATGCGTTAGGCTTCGGCGATTTGCCGGTGTGTATGGCAAAAACACAGTATTCCTTCTCGGATGATGCGAAGAAACTCGGCGCACCCGAAGGCTTCCGCATTACCGTAAGGCAATTAAAAATCAGTGCCGGTGCAGGCTTTATTGTTGCATTGACCGGTAACATTTTAACCATGCCCGGACTGCCTAAGCGCCCCGCCGCAGAGAATATTGATGTGGATCGTAACGGCGTGATTACCGGTTTGTTTTAAATACAAATACAGTTTACGGTTAAGCGCGCAGGTTCGATTTATCGAACCTGCGCTCAGCTTGTAGACAAAGTGGCTAAAACCACTCAGTGAGCGGAGGAGCGACTGTTTTATTTATATTAATTTTGCACCTGATTTATATAAATCGGTTGTTTTTCTTTTAATGTAAAAATATTGATATTAATTACAAAACTGTGTTATGATGAAAGT
>JAFWGH010000161.1 GCA_017512465.1 Clostridia bacterium | reverse complement strand
TAAAATCGGCAGATTTTTTGTCAGAATAAAGCAAAATAGTCGCTTAAGGCTGACGCCTAAGCGACTATTTTAATGCAATTATGGCGAAAAAGATGCGATTTGAGGGCTAACCTTCGTTACGGGGACTCACCTTTTGCGAACCGATTTTTTCTATTTGTTATTCAGTGCAACTTCTTGTGTTAAAACAGTTTTTCCGTTGCTATCGACTGTAGAGAGTGTCATGGTTTTACCGTTTATTTCTATGAGTCCGGCGCTGTAGACATTTTCTTTATTAATGCCGCCATCCACAAAGCTTACAAACTCTCTTCCGTTTTCACCTGTGGGGCGCACAATGCTTTCATGCAAATGCCCTGCCACCAACAAATCAATACCCATGCGGTTGAGATAAGTAACAATGCCGCTTCTATCCCGCCTGGGATTATCACTATCTTCACTTGACATATTCGCTTCAAAGCGCTCATCGTGACTAATTGCAAAGCGGTATTTTGTTTTGGGAAGCTTCAAAGTTTCAAGGAATTTTTCCTGCTCATCTCTGTAGGCTTCATAATCGGCAAGCGACCAATACTCTATAAAGTCATCGGCATTCCCCTCGCCCATATCCAACACAACGCCTCCGAGAGAGCCCAGCCGGAAGGTATAATAAAAGCTGTTTAAGCCCAAATCGCTCATTAATTCGCTTGCGTAATCGCCGCGGCACTCATGATTGCCGCGCACAAAAATCACCGGAATAGAGGAGTGTGTGAACTGCGCACAGGGCGCTAACAAGTGCTCAATCACACCTTTTTGGTCGTTGACCATATTCAACTCATCGCCGCAGGCAATAAGCACATCGGCTTTAGGAAAATCGGCAACCGCTTTTTGTGCCAATGAAGCATGCTCGTGCCAATCCGAGAGCGACCAAATATTGAGATTTTCCTCATCATCTTTAACCGCTTGAAAACTGTAATCCTCACTCTCGATAGTTTTCCCGCTCCACAGCGAGTACCCGGTGCGTTCCTTAACGCGGGTAGATATAACTTTGTAGCGGCTACAGTTATTGAGCACAGACATAGGTACGCTGATGTGGTGCACACAGTCATTAGTGCGCAAATTGCCCGCATTTTCATCATACAAGTGCTGTGTAGTGCCGCCGCTTTCAATCACCAGCTCACCGGTGGACGGTGCATTTGTAGCCCACACCACGCTGTATGTATCTTCCGACTTCACAAAAACGGTCGGCTGCGCCGCAAATTGAAAATGAAAAGGTTTAAACGCTATCACAACTATGCCGAACAGCAGACAAACACACAGCACGGCACTGCCTATCGCCTTCATTTTCCCTTTTAAAAACGGCAAAAGCAAAATACTCGCCACGCCAAACCAAATAATTAAGAAATACGGCAGACTGATGCGGATATAATAGGCATAGTCATCCCACATTTCCCAGCCCATCACAGCATAAGCAATAACCACCGCTGTAAATATCACATTAAAGACAATAGCGGCAATGAAAAGCGCTTTGAGATGCTTCTCGCGCAGATTTTTGCCCCTGAGAAAGGTAAAGAGTTGCAGCACAAATACCGCTATCATGAGCACCAGCAGCCCGACAGAAAGCCCCTTAACAGAGTCCCTATCTATAAAATAGTAAGAAACACGCGCCGAGGAATATAACAGCGCCAAAACACTTGTGTAAAAAGCCATCACAAGCCACAGCGCTTTGTTTTTAATAATTTTCATATTCACTCCCTCCCCTTTTAGCAGTATTGTACCACAGCCGGCATTTTTAAAGCAAGCATAATTGCCGACGGCAAAAAACAGGAACATGCATGGCATGTTCCTGTTTTTATCTTATCATTTATTATCTTATCATTTATTATCTTATCACTTACTGAAAGATTTTTCCACTGATATAATCCTTGACATATTGTAATTCAAGCGGATTTTCAAGCACTTTTTGTGCAACATAATTGACCGAGCGACTGGAAAAAATTTGGTCATAAATCGTGAATTGTTCACCCGCAAACTCATAAATGATATAGGGTCTTGCGATATAATCATAATCCCAATTCTCTTTATTCACCTGAATGACCACATTAAATGTTTTCACTTCACCTTTATCGGTTTGGAAAGTGGAAAAATGACCATCCTTCACCGAAAAATCAACCACATTTTTACCGCCGATAACAAACGTTTTCAAGTTTTTGAAATAATCGCTTCTGGTATACACATAGCCGAAATCCACTAACTGTGCACCCTGCGGCAGCAAAACGCTTGAAGCGAAGCGCATCGCCTGAACATCATCCGCTCCACCTTCATCAATACGCAGTGCAGCACCTCTGAGCATATAATTAAAGTTGCTTTCCACTCTGTTATAGGTGTTAAAGCTCGGTGCCGGAATATCAGCCGTTTGTTCCGCAACCTCCGCCATGGAATCGCAGGTTTCGCCAACAGATTTAGTGCCGCTCTCATCAATCTCACAAGCGGCGAATTTACCGCAGTTTCTTGCACATTCATAATAGTACATGCCGGCGCTGCCGTCACCCGGTGCTTTGGTCTTTAATACCATATCATGTCCGAGTGCATCTGTATATGTTTCTTGGGGGTCATGGCAAACAGAACAAGTGCGTGCGAAAATGCCTCTGCTTTCACATGTTGCGGGGCTGACTTCCTGCCACTCGCTCCAATCGTGTCCCGGTGACGGAATGGTCTCGGTAATCACCTTTTTGCAGCGTATACAGGTGGCAAACTTTTCACCGTCTGTAGTACAAGTAGCACCTTCACGAATAGTCCAATTGCTGAATGCATGATTCAAAGCATCAATATCTTCTAATTTAGTCTCTGTACAAACGGTGCAATGATAGAGCCTCTTGCCGATTTCAGTGCAAGTCGGCTCGGTATCGATAGTACCGTTATCCCAAGAATGGCCGTTTGCATCTACATAATTCTCTTTATAGAATTCCTGACATACCGAACAAGTATATTTATCATACCCTTCTTCGGTACAGGTGGGTGCTACAACTGTTTTTTCATATTGATGCCCTGCCGGGTCAGTTGATTGAGTATAAGAATGGTCGCCCTTAATGCATGTGAAGGTTATTTCTCCGCCCTCGGTACAGGTAGGCTCTTTTGTAACAGCGGAATTGTAGGTATGCCCGGTTGCGGTACCGGGATTTGTAACGGTATCCTTTTTGCCGCAAGAGCAGGTTGCTGTTTTGGTGCCGTCTTGCGTGCAGGTAGCGTTATTATCGGAGGTATACCCCAAGAACAAATGCTGCTGCTTTTCAAATACCGGTTTATAGACCGTGTTTCCGGTTAACTTCCCTGCCGCAGGACTCCAGCCTGTGAAGGTGTAATGGTGCGTATCATCATACGCCTTGGTCGGCGCAGTAGGCACCGGAACATTTTTACCGTATTTCAAAGTGCCGGAAGCAATCACTGCTCCGCTTTCATCCTGAAATTCATATGTATACTCGGCATTGATAAACTTCATATTTACCGATGCCGATAGACCCGCATGCACCGCAGAGAGGGTTAAGGTTGTATCCGAGCCATCGGAAGAATTGGCTTCGGAGGTAACATAAACCGCACCGTTTTGAATACTCACACCGCTTTTATATGCATTAAATGAGAAATTCGGCAACTGATACCACACAATACCGTATTGGTCATAGATAAAAGCTTCAAATGCACTTGTAATCGGAGCTTCACCGTTTTTCGGTACATTGACAGTGCTCATCGGAGTCTTTGTAAATTTCACGGAAGAAGCTGCCGGCATTTTATTGGACGGACAGCTTCCCGAATTATACATCTCACCCCAGCCGCCGGTTTTGGAAGCAGAATCGGAACAAAGTGTAACCCAAGAGCCGGAAGTATTTTTCACTTCCAAATAAACAGTCCACTTTGCGTTACCGAAGCCGGCATGACCTTTTTTATATAACTGCATATAAAAATAGGTGGGAAAATATGAGGTCGTATAGGTTACAACACTCGTGGAAGCGCCGATATCACCGCCGCTTAAAACATTGGTAAGGTACACATCGGTGCCATCATCATAATCGGTAATGATATTTTGCTCAACCTTTTTTTGGTCAACAATAATTGTCTCTGCCGCCTTACCGTTATTCTCCGCGCCCTTAATGGTCAAATAACTCCGATCATCATTATTGGAGGTGCTGTCGAAATTATCGCCGACATTCACTTTAATTCTCCATGTGTAAGAGCCGGCAATGCTGCCTTCCGCAGTAGAAGTCATTGCAAAACAGCCGACAAAAGCAAACAGTAATGCCACACAAAGGAAAATGCTCATTACTTTATGAGATAAAGAGTACTGCTTCATATCATGTCCTCCATAATACATTTGCATACACGCTTATTAAAATAAAATTACCTAATATAGAGTATATCATATAAAAAATACAGTTGCAATACCTCCGCATTTTTCTACTGCGTTTAATAATAGATGTTTCTTTCAACCGAATAGGCGTTGCTCACCCTTCTACGCCAAGAAAAAAGTAAAATAGATTTTTGTTTTACATAAGAAAAAACAACGGACATATCCGTTGTTTTTAAAACTTAGTAATCAATTATAACTGCTCACTGTCTCTGGCAATATTAATCACACTGATAAGCACATCTTCTTTTGCGGCAGTGCTCAGTTTTCTGTAAGAGGCAATCAATTTTTTCTCATCTTCACTTAATACCGGAACAGATTCATACCCTGCCGCAGGTGATGCCGCTGTTAATGAAGTAGACGCCGCTTCATCATAATGTACAATTTCATCAAGCGATATGCCGTAAAGATCCGCAAGAGTCACCATGGAACTGATACTCGGATTAATCTTGCCCAACTCGTAATAAGAATAGGTTGAACGGTCAATGTTTAATTTGTCGGCAATCTGTTTTTGAGTAAAACCATTTGCCTTTCTCAGTTTCTTTAATGTAGCCGAAACCATAATCCCACCTCAATAGTATAAGTATTGGGTATGTGCCGTGCAAAAACGAATTATTACTATAAAACATATTATACATAAAAAATATTAATTTGCAAGAAAAATAATTATTTTTTATGAACAATCGATTAATTCTCACAATTAGAGTAACATTTCGCCAAAAACCATAATAATCCGAGATGTGCTTCATCCCGGATACTGTGCTCATAGATTCTTTCACCTATCTCAATGGAATTATAACAAAATTCAAAGAGCGTGTCAATAAATTATAATTATTTTAAAGAATTGCAATATATAAAAGCAGCGCAATACATATCGCGCTGCTTTTTGGCGGAGAAGAGGAGACTCGAACTCCTGCGCCGGTTGCCCGACCTACGCCCTTAGCAGGGGCGCCTCGTCACCAACTTGAGTACTTCTCCATTGATAACTAAATAAATTATTCGGTTTTACGGTGTCCGCGGAAAAATGTTTCTGGCGGAGAGGGTGGGATTCGAACCCACGGCTCTTTCGAGTCACTGGTTTTCAAGACCAGCTCCTTAAACCGCTCGGACACCTCTCCGTTTGCCAAATTATATTATCATATGTATACTCAAAAGTCAAGAATTAATTAGTAGGAATTCAAAAACCGCGCGATGTTTTCATACACTTTATCGGGCAGCACATTTTCATCAAATAAACATTTAATCAACTGTAAAACCGGCTGCGGTTTTGAAGTTAGGTTTTCGGCACTGTAATACATAAAATCATCCGCGCTCATGTATTTCACACGCAGTCCGTATACACTGATGTTTCCCAACTCTCCGTGTTCGCGGCTGCTTTCCACCATTTTATATTCCAGTGTGCCGCCATTACTGATTTGTTTTGAACAAAAAACTTCCATAATTGCTCCTTTTTCATGAACTGCATGTTACTTTTAACCACATTATAGAACATACTCCAGACGCATTTTGCCGAAAAATAGAAAAAGTTATATTTTTACTATAAAAACAATATATATTGTATTGTAAATAAAGAAAAGGTATGATATAATACATGATATTGGAGATGTAAGATGAAAAAAGTATATAAAATTGTACCGGTTATACTTATATTGGCGATTGGAGCATTATCCATTCGCCTTTTTGTTGTGCTGACCCCCAAAAGAAGCGAAAACGCAGACACTTCGCAAGGCGTGGAATATGTGCAGCAAATAGAAACGGTGAATGTGCAAAAAGCGGAAGAAGAGGTGCGCAAAGCGCGTGAAAAAAATTCCGGTAAGGAAAACCGCAAAAAAATCCTCAAAGCACTCAAAGACGGAAACTTTGAGCTGGCATGTAAAGATATCATAATTTCCGGCGACAGCATTGTGAAATCCATCATGGAATACGGAATTCTTTCCACTTCTCATGTCATGGCGGAAATCGGTGCCGGCACTGAGTATTTAGATGATATTTCCAAAGATATCATTGCGGCAAACCCGAAATATTTGATATTACATTTTGGGGAAAACCAAGTCGTTTCCGAAGAGCATGCGGTGGTATTTGCAGATGCTTACGGCGAAATCATTAAGCAGTTAAAGAAAAAACTTCCCAATACCAAAATCTATGTGGACTCTATCTTCCCCGTGCTTGAAAAAGCATATGGCAACGAGCCGAATTTAGCACACATTCCCGCATACAATGCCGAGATAAAAAAGATGGCAAAAGAGATCGGTGTTACCTACTTGGATTACGATGAATTGTGGGCTTCTATTTCCCCGGATTATTACGATATGGACGGTATTCACCCCGTCGCCAAATTCTATACCGAGCAATATCTGCCGTTTGTTTTAGCGGAGGTGGGATATAAAATTGATGAATAAAAAATACCGCATTGCAGAAGGCATATGTGTTGTCCTGCTCATCGGGTTTATCATTTTTTTGTTTATTTCCAATTCCGGCGGCACTCAAAAAAGAGTCAAGGAAATTGCAGAGCCTGTTTTAAAAGCGGCGGATATCACTTCATTACAGAAAAAAACTGCAGCCGATGCAGCTAAGGTTTTCGGCTTTGATACACAAAAAGAAGAAGGAATTCTCTACTATGCCAATGATAATATCATGGATGTATCGGAGCTGTTGATTGTGAAATTAAAGGATGAAGCCGATGCCGCTGTGTTTAAAGCTGCGGTTGAGGAACATGTAACCAATCAAGAAAATTTATTTAAAAACTATGCACCGGACCAATATGCTCTTTTAAAAGAAAGTATCATTGAAGTGAGCGGCAACACACTATTTTATTGCACCTCTAAAGATGCGAAGGCGTTTTATAATGCATTTAAGCAAGCGCTGTAAACAAAGAACTCTTTTTCACTCGTAATTTTCAACACATAAAAGGATTTATACATGGTATTCAGTTCATCCACATTTTTAATTGCATTTTTGCCGATTACAATTGCCTTGTATTATATTATCGGGCACTTTGTATCGCGCAATATTACAGTTAAAAATATTATATTGCTGATTGCAAGCCTCCTGTTTTATGCATGGGGCGAGCCTGTGTATATTGTTTTAATGCTTTTAAGCATCCTCTTTAATTTTATTGCCGGTAAAGATATTGACAGTGCCAAAAAAGCAGGCAATAAAGCAGGCGCAAGAGCTGCTTTTATCATTGCCATTATCTTTAATTTGGCTGTTTTGGGATTTTTCAAATACTTTGGATTTTTGGTGGATAACATCAACATGCTCTTTCACCTCAATTTACAAATCCCGAAGCTTGCGCTGCCTATCGGTATTTCCTTTTACACTTTCCAAATCATGTCTTATATCATTGATTTGTACCGTGGAGAAACCGAGGTGCAAAATCGCATTATCCCCTTTGCACTCTATATTTCCCTATTCCCGCAGCTCATAGCGGGACCAATTGTAAAATATAAAGATATTGCCTTGCAGCTGGAAACAAGAAAAGAGAGCTTAAACAAGTTTTCAAGCGGCATGCTGCGTTTCACGGTGGGGCTTTCTAAAAAGCTGCTGCTCGCCAATACCCTCGGTGCGGTCTATACCGCCATTCAGGCAGATGGTGCCGCTCACACCGGCATGTTAAGCGCATGGCTGGGCATTATCTGCTACACACTGCAAATCTACTTTGATTTTAGCGGCTACTCCGACATGGCAATCGGCTTGGGTAAAATATTCGGCTTTCATTTTAATGAAAACTTCAACTATCCCTATATCGCAACGAGTGTGACCGATTTTTGGCGCAGATGGCACATTTCCCTTTCCACTTGGTTTAAAGAATATGTTTATATCCCGCTTGGCGGCAACCGCAAAAAAGTACCGCGCGTGATATTAAACTTAATGATTGTATGGCTCTTAACCGGTTTGTGGCACGGTGCCGCTTGGAATTTTGTGATTTGGGGCGTGTTTTACGGCGTATTGCTCATTATCGAAAAATACCTGCTTTCCAATGTACTCAAACACATTCCGAATTTTATAAAGCACATTGTCACTTTGTTCATTGTTATGATTGGCTGGGTATTTTTCTCGGCACCGAATTTATCGGAAGCCGTACTGTATCTGCGCGCTATGTTCGGCGGCGGTGCAGGCTTGGCAGATGCCACCGGTAAATATTTACTGAGTACCAATATCGTCGCCTTGATTATCGGCATTTTTGCAGCAACGCCACTGTATAAAAAGGTTATCGACAGGCTGAACCCGAGAACTGTTTCTCGATTAAAGCTTGTTGTGTTCCCTGTGATGTTTTTGTTATGCATCGTGTTTATGATTAGCGAAACCTATAATCCTTTCTTATATTTCAGGTTCTGATATGGCAACAAAAAAGCAAACACCAAAACAGAATAGCGCTCATTCCGCGTATGATGATTTTATTCATTCCTCTGATTTTGATTCAGAGTATGGGGATGAATTAGATTACTTCGCGCCGAAGCAAGAGACACAACAGCGCCGTGAGCAAGAGCATGCGCGCACAGCTGTGGCGCGCCCGCGCACCAAAAAAGAGCCCGAAAAAAGCAAAAATCGCGCAAAAAAAGAGAAAACCGCGCCCGCTAAAAAAGCACGTTCACAACAAAGCTTGTCTGCCGAGTATATTGATATGAAGGCACAAAATGAACAGGCGGCGCGACAAAAAAACAAGAAAAGTGATACCTTAACCACACTTATTGCCGCCGCGATTATCACTGTTTTTATATTCACAATGAGCATACTCACCCTCACCGGCAATGTGGAGCAGTACAGCGAAAATGAAAACCGCTATCTTGCCGGCAGTCCCGAGTTGAGCGCTTCCTCTTTGAGTGACGGTAAATATATGAAGGATATGGAAAGCTATCTTTCCGACCAATTTGTCGGCAGAAGCACCTTAGTAAAAACCAGAAGTGCTATTGATTTAATGCTCGGCAAAAAAGAGATGAACGGTGTATACATCGGCAAGGACCATTTCTTATTTGAAAAGCCGGCGGAATATAATGAAAAGACGCTCGGCAAAACCATTCAATCGATTAATGAGTTTAGCAAAAAGTATCCAAAAATCAACACCTATATGGCGATTGCGCCGAATGCTTCGGATGTGCTACAGGAATACATGCCCAAAAATGCGCCCAATGTGAACCAAAGTGAACAAATTGAGTCCATTTATAAGCAGATGGATCCGGCAATACAAACCATTGATATTCACTCCACACTTGAAGATAATAACGACAAGTCAAGCTTGTATTATCGCACCGACCATCACTGGACTACGCAAGCGGCAGAGATTGCATTTAAACAAATTGCCGCCAACATGAAACTGGATACTTCTAAAATCAACTATGAGAGTTATGCACTGACAAATGATTTCCAGGGCACACTTGCTTCTTCCTCCGGTTTATTCATTGCTAAGGATACGATTTATATGACAGTTCCGAAAACCGATTTATCCTACTTTGTTACCTATGTTGCGGAGAACAAAAAGAAAGCAAGCATGTTTGATGCCTCAAAACTCGAAGAAAAGAACAAGTACGAAGTATTCTTCGGCGGCAATTTTGCACAGATAAAAATTGATACCTCTCTCAATTCCAAAAAGGTGCTGATGGTGGTTAAGGACTCTTACGCAAACTGTTTAATTCCGATGCTTATGCCCTACTACAAAACCATTATCATGATTGACCCGCGCTACTATACCGATAATATCGCTAAAACCGTGAAAGACGAGGGCGTAACGGATATCCTGTGGTTATACAATGCGGACACCTTCTTGGCTGATACATCGATTGATATTGTTTTCTAAAATGATTATATTAATAAAGCGAGGCAGTCTCTTTGCGAGACTGCCTTATTCTTATATTCTTTAGTTTTATTGCTCTTCTTTTTTATCTACCAATTCCTCAACCTTTTTCTTAAAGTCCACATAATCATAATACTGCTTATAGCGAAGGGATACCTTATACTTTTTATCGCAGATATCGCAATTAAACTTGGCTCTGAAAAAGGCATTTTTAAAGGACCACTTGCTGATACGGCGCATTTTTGCACCGCAGTTCGGGCAGAATGTAGTAAATTTTTTGCGGTCTACCGCCGAAGCATTTAAATCACGAATGACATACGGTTTAAAGTACAGTCTCTCATAAAACTCTTCATCACAGCTGGAAATAAACTTTTCCACCTTTTCCTTGGCATAGGTTTTGCGCAAGCACTCCGCTGTTAGCAGTGAATCCTCCAGTGCGCGGTGCAATTCCATATTCTCGGTGGAGATGCCCAACATCTCCGCCGCTGTGGAAAGTCCCAGCTGCGCATCATTGCCGGTTTTTAATATCATTTGGCAATATTTTTGCAAATCGGCATAGTAATGCATGAAGGGAATCATTTCCGCACCGGAAAAATATTTAAAGTTTTCGAGCATCACATACACATCGGTATTGCCCCATGTGATAATCACACTCGGTACATTACCTATCCAGTGGCGATAATCACTCATTACGCGTGTAAAACCGCTGCCGTTATTGATTTCTTCATTGGTAATATGTGTTAATTCCTTAACCTTGCGGCGGAGTCTGTTACCAAGTGCTGTATTGATGGTTTGAGAGAAACGGGATATCTCGTGAAAGTTTTCATCCAGTTTCACGGCACCAATTTCAATAATCTCATTAAAAAACATGCCTCTTTTAGAGGAATAGACATTATTCCATTCCAAATCCATAACAATATATTGCACTTGATTCACCTCCTTTGTTTAGGGTAAAAGGAACCGAACCTTAATAGGTTTTGTTGCCTCTTTT
>JAFWGH010000160.1 GCA_017512465.1 Clostridia bacterium | reverse complement strand
CACCCTAAAATCGGCAGATTTTTTGTCAGAATAAAGCAAAATAGTCGCTTAAGGCTGACGCCTAAGCGACTATTTTAATGCAATTATGGCGAAAAAGATGCGATTTGAGGGCTAACCTTCGTTACGAGGACTCACCTTTATGTCGCCCCCCTTTTTTGTATCCTAAACAATGTTCAGTTGGCGAGTTCGCTGCCGCGAACTCGCTTTTTTAACGCAAGTCTTTGCCTTTCCACCAATAATTCCGAATTCCTAATCATTCCTAATTAAAAAACCACAGCCCCCTTGCAAGAATTCCATTTATATTATATAATAAAATAAATATTTTTTGATTATTCCCACTTATGCATAATAAGGAGATGATGCTTTGATACAAGTTCAAAACTACACAAAAAAATTCGGAGAAAACACCATCGTAAAGGGTATATCCTTTACCGCTAAAGACGGTGCCATTACCGGCTTTATCGGTCATAACGGCGCGGGTAAATCTACAACCATCAAAGCCATGACCGGTATCATCAAGCCGACCGCCGGCACCATTCTTATCAACGGCACCGATATTAGCAAAGAACCGCAAAAAGCCAAATCTCAATTCGGCTATGTTTCCGACACACCGGACCGGTTTTTGAGATTAAGCGGTTTGGAATATTTAAACTTCATAGCGGATGTATATGATACACCGGTAGAAGGCAGAGCGCAGTTTATTGAAAGCTATGCGAAGCGTTTCGGCATTTTCGAGGCACTCAATCAGCAAATTTTAGCCTATTCTCACGGTATGCGGCAAAAGATTATGATTATGGGTGCGCTCATTCACAATCCCAGCGTTTGGATTTTGGATGAACCGCTCACGGGACTCGACCCGCAATCGGCATATGAACTCAAACAAATGATGCGCGAGCATGCCGATAAGGGTAACACGGTATTTTTCTCCACACATGTGCTGGAAGTGGCTGAAAAGCTGTGCGATGAGATTCTCTTTATCAAAAACGGTGAGTTATTATACAGCGGCACGCTCGGGGGGCTCAAAGCAACGCACAAATCACAAGCGTCCCTGGAAAATATTTTCCTTGAATTAACAGATTCCAAAGAAGACACGGAGGTATGAATGATGAATATGGTATTCCCGATTATGTTAGTCATTTGCGGCGGATATGCAATTTTTTACGGTGTGAAAACCATTGTTACCGGCTCCATGGGGGCAAAAGAAGAAGCAAGGCTTGCCGCCTTTTCGGAAAAAGGCGCCAAAACCTACAAACTGGTTAATTCCATTTTTAATGTTCTTGGCGGCATTATACTATTCGCTTTAGCGGCTATCAGATTTTTGGAAGCAAAAGGCACGATTGCCGGTTTACCGATATACAGATATATCGCCATCGGTGTGTTGGTCGTTTTGGCAATAGCTCTCGGCGTCACATGGATGTTATGTAAAAAAATGGAGTAGTCAAAACCATGCAATCCTATTCAAAAGTTTTAAAACTCATAAAAGTTTTACAAAAATGCAACGGCAAGTCCGCGATTGGTGACAGCAAGGCGCTCATCTCCCCGAAAGCGGCAAAAATCCTTGTTGCGGTTTTGTTGGGAGTATTGTGCGCAGGGCTGTTTGTGATTGCCTATTTTTGCGCGCCGTATGTACAGCCGTATGTACCGTTGCAGGCACTCACGCAAACGACAATGATTGTCATTTTGGCTGTCAGTTTTATGCTCTCCATCAAAAATCTCGTGAATGTGCTTTATGCGGCAGATGATTTGAGCGTACTTTTGCCGATGCCGTTTTCCGCGGGACAAATCGTGCTCGCTAAATTAGCGGTGGCTTCCCGCTTCCCCTTGCTCCTCAGCCTTGCGCTGATGAATGTGGTATGCTTAGCCTTCGGCGTGCGCTTAGATGGCAGCGCACCTTTCATCATCGGCACTTTACTTGCGAGCGTTTTGGTACCCGTAAGCGGCATAGCGCTTGCCACACTGCTCGTTGTGATTATTTTTAAAGTATTCGGCTTTATTCGCAACCGCGATGTCACCGTGATACTCGGCGGCATCTTTACTTTGGTGCTGATGATTACATACTCTTTTATCAACACCAAACTCAGAAAAGGCGATTCCTCGCAAGCCGCGGCGGCAGCCGTTACGGCTGTTTCCTCTGTTGCGGCAGGCTTCCCGCATGTAAAACACCTGTGCGCATTTATGTTTGAAAACAGTATTGCCGGCTTATGTATCGCTTTCGGCATTACTGCCGCAGTGGTAATACTTGCTGTTTTGGCGGTAAAAGCCTTTTACCTGTCCACCGCTCTATCCATGCAAAATACCGGCACAAATAAAAAAGCTGTTACCGCGGATGCTCTAGTCGAAAAAAAACACACCGGTGTGCTCAAAGCATTAACCGCTTATGAAGCAAGGAGCGCCAAAAGAAATCCCGCGTATTTCATTTACGGCTTTGCCATGACTTTTGCATGGCCGATTTTGATTATTTTGCCGACTATTTTCGGCGGCGGTTTTTCTATGCAAAAGCTAAGCGCTACGCTTAGCTTGCCCGGTGCCTTTTTTGCTTTTTCGTTTGCGGGATATGCGGCATCGGCGTTTGCATGCGGCTTCAATGTGCTGCCCTGCAGCGCTTTTTCGAGAGAGGGCGCAAATTACGAAATGTTGCGCACCATGCCGATTGCTTTTGAAAACTATTATAAAAGCAAGCGCAATTTTTCACTGCTTATTTGCTCGCTCGGGAGTGTTGTGTATATTGTAATTATCGGCATTGTCGGCATGTGTATGGGCATTATTTCCCCATGGCACAGCTGGACCATTCTGTTTGGCGCGCTCATCTGTTTGCTCTCCAATATCGTTTGGATTAATGCGATGTTACTCAAAAATGCCAAAAAGCCGAATTTTAACTGGGACAGCGAATCCGAAATTTCCAGAAAACTCGGTTTCATCAATTTTATCGCCATTCTCTGGGGCACAGTGCTGTTTGTTGCCTGCTTTATCGTGCTTGCCATACCGCTGCCCGATGGGTCCGCGACAATGATTGTCGCCATAGCCGCCGCTGTCATACTTACACTGACAGCGCTGTGTGCATTTGTATCCAATCGCCGCGCCATTAAAAAAGCGGAAGCACTATTGAAACAGTAAACCTTTTTTAATTGAGATGATAGGGTGAATTTTTTATGTTCCCCCTTTTTTGTATCCTAAATAATGTTCAGTTGGCGAGTTCGCGGCAGCGAACTCGCCTTT
>JAFWGH010000159.1 GCA_017512465.1 Clostridia bacterium | reverse complement strand
GCTTTAGCAATATATCGAGTGCAAAAGCACATATCGATTAGCGGCTTTGCCGCGTTTTCAGTGTTCAGTTGGCGAGTTCGCAAAAACGAACTCGCTTTTTTTGAGCGAAGCGGAACGGGTGAGGGTGTCCCTCCCGCCATTCTTCTCTCTTCTCTTTTCTCTCTTCTCTGCGAACGCAGTGAGCCTTAGAGCGAAGCGGAACGGGTACGGGTGTCCCGTCCTCAACTCCACACTCCACTCTCCACACTCCAAACTATCAAAAGTTCCTCATTGCGGCAAAGCCGCTTGACAATTCTATTCTAACATACCTAATAAAAAAAAGCACTGTGAATTTTTCACAGTGCGCTCAGTTTATTTTTCTTAGCCTTCCAAACCGGTATCTACCAGTTCTACAAGGCTGTTTACCGCCAACTCTTCATCCGCACCGTCGGCAATCACATTGATGCCTGTGCCCTGCGCAATGCCGAGAGACAATACACCCAACAAACTCTTTGCGTTGACTCTTCTGCCGTCTTTCTCCACCCAGATGGTAGATTTAAACTCATTTGCCTTTTGAATAAAAAAGGTTGCCGGACGCGCATGAAGACCAACTTTATTTGTCACTTCAACACTTTTAATAAACATATTCATACCCCCATAAATGGTTTCAAAATTCAATATATTTTGTTTTCACATGCATTCTTCACATAAAAAGTACAATATATATTATACCTTTTTTTGCGCACAGGTCAATATATTTTATGCCGTATTCGGCAATTTCGTTTTTCTTTCCCAAAGATTTATTTAACCGCGTTAACTTTTTTGTGCATTTTTACGACTCAAAAGGACTTTTTTTACATTTCGAGCAGAATTCTTTAACAATTATTCAATATTATGTAAAATTTACTCAAAAGAATACCCGTTTTTTTCTAAAAATTCGATATCCTCCTTTGTCAGTTTGGCAACTTTTAACAAATCCGGTCTGCGGCTTGCCGTGCGCAATAAGGATTGCTCTCGTTTCCACTGCGCCACCGCCGCGTGATGTCCGGATAAGAGGATATCGGGAACCGTTTTTCCCTGCCATTCATAAGGTCTTGTATATTGCGGGGCTTCCAACAGACCGGCGAAGTGGCTGTCATTCATAAACGCTTCCTCATTCGGCAGCACACCCGGGAGCATTCTTGCCACACTGTCCGCCACCATGAGCGCCGGAAGCTCCCCGCCGGTGAGCACATAATCACCGCAGGAGATTTCCTCATCCACTATCGCTTCGAGCACCCGCTCATCCACACCCTCATAGTGACCGCACAACAGCGCAATATTTTCCATTTTGGAAAGCTCTATCGCCTTTTGTTGCGTAAAGGTTTCCCCTTGGGGCGAGAGATAGATAAGATGCGGCCTTGTGCCGAGCGTATCGCACAAAGCTTTAAAGCAATCATAAATCGGCTGTGCCTGCATCACCATGCCGGTGGTGCCGGCATAGGGCGCATCATCCACGCGATTGTGCTTGTCGGCTGTATAATCGCGGATGTTTTCGCACTCGATTGTCAGCGCGCCTTTTTTTCTTGCCCTGCCGATGATGCTCTGCTCCAAATACGCATAGCACATCTCGGGAAAAAGGGTTAAAATATCAATCCTCATCCTCAAACAGCCCTTTCATTTTAAAGATGTATACCTTGCCCTCATCGGGACTGATTTTTTTAACAATCGCCGGCACATTGGGAATCAGATATTCCCGCTGCCCGTTTTGAATGTGCCAGACCTCATTGGCGGGGTAAGACTCAATCAGGCGAATGGTGCCGAGCACCGTGCCGTCCGCCTCATCAACGGCACTCAAGCCGATGATATCATCCACAAAATAATGCCCTTCGGGCAGCTTAGCATCACTTTTTTTAATGTAAATAATATGGCCGCGCAGCTCCTCCGCATGCTCGGGGGTATCCACCCCCTCTATTTTTATGAGGGTAATGTTGCCGTGCGGGCGCGCCGAAACGAGCCGCTTTGCCTGCGTGCCGGCGGCATCAAGATACACCGTGTTAAATGCTGATAAAAAGGCGGCATCATCGCTCCACGGCTTTAGGCGCATTTCACCCTTCACCCCGTGCAGCGCAACGATTTTTCCCGCTTCAAGGTATTCTTTACTCATTTTTTACACTTCTATCCCAAAAAGCAAAAACCCGCGAAGCGGGTTTTTGCACATTTTTTGCATAAATTATTAATCGATTTCCACCGCGATTTTCGCATCGAGTCTGTTGGAAGCAGCACGCATAACGACACGAATCGCCTTTGCAATTCTGCCCTGCTTGCCAATCACTCTGCCCATATCATCCGGCGCAACATGCAAGTGGTACACCGTGACGCCTTCGGCATTCGGCTCATCAACCTCAACGCTGACCTCTGAAGGTGCGTCAACTAAGCCCTGTGCGATGGACACAAGTAAGTCTTTCAATGATATTTCCTCCGTTTGTGTTCCTCTCAGAGATTAGAGAACACCGTTCTTCTTGAGAATAGCCTTTACTGTATCGGTCGGCTGAGCGCCGTTGCTGATCCACTGCTTTGCCTTCTCGGCATCAACCTTAACCTCTGCGGGCTCCTTAAGCGGATTGTATACACCGATTTCCTCGATGAAACGACCGTCACGAGGATATCTGGAATCTGCAACAACGATACGATAGTAGGGTGATTTCTTAGCACCCATTCTCCGAAGTCTGATTTTTACTGCCATTTTAAATTACCTCCCAAATATATTGGTATTGTTTATACATTTATGATTTGCAGGGTATCCTGCGCATTAACCTAATATAGTTTTCAGTGGCAAGGCAATGCCTTGCATTTTTTATCTACCCCTCTGTCACTTCGTGACATCTCCCCTCTTCAAGGGGCGATTTTAAGAGGTTAAATTGAACATAAAACCGAATGCGGTGGTTTTGTTCGCTTCGCTCACCTGAATTAATGGGTTGGGTTTGCGGAGCAAACAAAATAATGAGAGTTAATTGGATGTTCAAAGAAAGCCGCAGTGCGGCTTCAACCGCTTCTTGGCTCCCCTTGATGAGGGGAGCTGGCGCGCGATTGGCGCGACTGAGGGGTAGACGTTATAATAACAATTCCACTCAAGCTCGCTCCTAAACATCACTCAGCGGCTTCGCCGCTGCTAAAAGCCGAATCCGCCCATGCCGCCCATGCCGCCGCCGAGGCGGGACATTTTGCGCTTCATGGATTTGGAATTCATTTGCTTAAACATTTTTTGCATATCGCGGTACTGCTTAAGCACGCGGTTAACATCCTCCACCTGAGTGCCGCTGCCGGCGGCAATCCTGCGCTTGCGCGAGGGGTTGATGATATCGGGATTGACACGCTCTTTCGCTGTCATGGAGCGAATGATTGCCTGAATGCGGTCAAATTGTTTTTCATCAATATCCGCATCGGCAAGCTTTTTGCCCATGCCGGGTATCATACCCAACAAATCTTTGAGCGAGCCCATATTCTTAATTTGCTCTAATTGGTCGAGCAAATCATTTAAATCAAATTTATTCTTTTTAAGCTTTTGTTCGAGCTTAGCCGCGGCTTTTTCATCAATCTGCTTCTCGGCTTTTTCGATGAGGGTGAGCATATCGCCCATACCGAGAATGCGCTTTGCCATACGGTCGGGGTGGAAGACCTCTAAATCCTCTAACTTCTCACCGATACCGGCAAATTTAATGGGTTTGCCCGTGACCGCTTTTGCGGAGAGCGCGGCACCGCCTCTGGTGTCGCCATCGAGCTTGGTGATGACCAAACCGTCTATCCCCAAAGCTTCATCAAAGCTTGCCGCAACATTCACGGCATCCTGACCGGTCATGGCATCGACCACAAGTAAGATTTCGTGCGGGTGAAGCTCCGCTTTAATCGCGCGCAGCTCATCCATAAGCACTTCATCAATGTGTAAGCGGCCGGCGGTATCGAGGAACATATAGTCATAGCCATAGTCCCTGGCATGCTTTAATGCCGCTTTGGCAATCTCCACCGGGTCGCCCTGCCCCTGTTCAAAAACAGGAACGCCGATTTTTTCGCCCACAACCTGCAATTGCTTGATTGCCGCCGGACGGTAAACGTCACACGCAACGAGCAGCGGTCTGTGGCCTTGATTTTTGAGCATGAGCGCCAGCTTACCGGAATGGGTGGTTTTACCGGAGCCCTGCAAGCCGCACATCATGATGATGGTCGGCAGTCTGGACGAAGTGGCAAGGCGGGTTTCCGTGCCGCCCATTAAATCGCACAGCTCTTCATCCACTATTTTAATGACCATTTGCGCCGGGGTCAGGCTTTCCATAACATCCTGCCCGATGGCTCTCTCGGTCACCTTATTGGTAAAATCTTTTGCTACTTTATAGTTTACATCCGCTTCAAGCAGCGCTAAGCGGACCTCTCTCATGGCAGCCTTTACATCGGCTTCGGTCAGCTTACCCTTTGAGCGCAGGCGCTTAAAAGCAGCCGAGAGTTTTTCACTTAAACCTTCAAATGCCATGATAACTCCTTTTAATCGGACAATGAGCCTGCAATGGCTTTAATTTTAATAACCGCATCATTAATTTCGCGGGAAAGTCCGAAATTTAAATTGGTTTTATTGATTACCTCGGCTCACTCGATGATTTCATTTAATCCCTCTTGCACGCTCACGAAGCGTTTTACCAAGCCTAATTTTTCTTCCATCTCAATGAGCTGTGCTTCCGCACGCTTGATGACATCTCTGACAGCCTGGCGCGATCTGCCCTTTTCTCCATAAGGGATATTGTTGGCAATTTCGGATAAAGACAAATCATCATTATAATAGTAATCAAGATATTCTCTTTGCTTGTCGGTGAGCATCTCACCATAGAAGTCCAAATAGACAGTAATGTCAAGATTCTTTGCCATGAATAATCCCCTCCAATACTGTAAAGTCCTTTTTCTTTACAGTGTGATATTATACTAAAACAGAAGATAAATGTCAATAACAAATTTATTACAATTTTAAAGAAAATGCGTATTATAAAGGGTTTTTGTGCGCGTTTTCCCATGTTTTTTGCCGTTTTCATTACAAATCGGTTAAAAATCCCCTATGCGCACGGCATAAAAAAAACAGCTGCAAAAAGCAGCTGTTTTGGTCTGTAAAGTAATTTTGCTTTTCAGCAAAAAGCGGCTATTTTTTCTGCAAAACAAAGCTCAGCCAGTCTTCCTTTTGCTCCTTGCGCAGCACCGCAAGTCCGCATTGTCGGAAAGCCTCCAGCACCTGCGCTTCGCTCGGCTCTATCACCCCGCTGACAATGAGCACGGTGTGCTCTTTCATAAATGCGGTGATATCCCGACACAACAGCACAATCACATCCGCCACGATATTGGCGACAATCACATCAAAGCTGCCATGGATTTTTTCGGTTAAATCACCCTGTGTGAAAACCGCCTGCGCTTCATCAAAGCCGTTGCGCGCGGCGTTTTCACGGGCGGTTTTAACCGCCTTTTCATCAATATCCACACCCTCGGCACGCTTAGCACCCAACAATAAGGCGCTGAGCGCCAAAATACCGCTGCCGCAGCCGACATCGAGCACTTCACAACCGGGTGTAATGTAATCCTCCATGACTTCCATGCACAAGCAGGTGGTCGCATGCGTACCCGTGCCAAACGCCATACCGGGCTCTAAATACAGCACCGCTCTATCCTGCACACCCTGCGCCTGTTCCCAGCTCGGGCAAATACACATCTTTTTGCCGATATTCACTTGGTGAAAATACTGTTTCCAATTATTTGCCCAGTCCTCTTGCTGTATGGCATTTAAGGACTCGGTATAGGCAATACCGGCACCGGCGAGTTTTTCGCCTATTTGTGCGAGCGCTTCGCGGGGATTTTCCTCCGCCGCGATATACAGATGGATTTTTACATGCTCTCTATCCTTGGCAAGCAAATCCTTATCAATCAAATCAATGTGCGCAATCTCGCGCGTTTCTTCCTCCAAGCGGCTGTAATCCTCCACATAGATACCGTAGGGGCTACTCTCGCCGATGAGCAGCTGTGCCGACTCGGCATCCTGCACGCTCACGCTTAAAGTAATATCTATCCAGTCCTGTTGCATATGCTCTCCTGCCTTTTAAATATAAGAATATCTCCGTGTTATAAGCATTATAGCCGAAAACACGGAGATATTCAAGAAAGTATTTATTTATCCGCGATTAATCGTCAAAACCATTGCCGATAGCAAGTAAAACGATTACAATGAGAATAATCCAGCAAATGGAATTGTTGTTGGAATTACCACAGCACATGCTCGTTTCCCCCTTTCATCATTTTCATTTCATACTATGATGAATGAGGAAAAAGGGTGAATACAAATAAGGGATTTGTCGAGGTGCATGGATTAAAAAGTTTACACTGATTTTGTCCAACTTTTCTACCCCTCCGAGCGCTGTAAACGCGCCCACCTCCCCTCATCAAGGGGAGGTACAAAGCGGTTGAGCCGCTTACAGCGGCTTTTTT
>JAFWGH010000158.1 GCA_017512465.1 Clostridia bacterium | reverse complement strand
TTAAATGATATTTTAATGCTTTGCCAGCTCGAAGCGTTATTATTATAAATATTACAAAAATATTAAAAATAATAATATATATTGAATTTGATTTGCAGTAGTGATACAATATATATGTTAAAATAGGAGAAAAATGTAAAACTATGATTATTTTGGGAATTGATCCGGGTTATGCCATTGTCGGCTGGGGTGTTTTGGAGTATAAGAACAATCATTTTAAAGTGATTGATTTTGGTGCTATCACAACCAAAGCGGGTGAATACTTTCCAAAAAGATTAGATGATATCTTCACACAATTGAATCAAATTATTGAGCGCTATCATCCGCAGGTGCTCAGCATGGAAAAAATCTTTTATAATTCCAATGCAAAAACCGTTATTGATGTTTCTCAAGCCAGGGGTGTTATCACTTTGGCAGCTTATAGTAAAGGACTTCAAATTGCCGAGTACACACCGCTTCAAGTTAAACAATCTGTTGTGGGATACGGTCGCGCCGAAAAAAAGCAAGTTCAAGAAATGACCCGAACCATATTAGGGCTTGAAAAAGTACCTAAACCGGATGATACGGCAGATGCGTTGGCGATGGCGATTTGCCACGGGCACTCTTCAGGCTCACTCCTACAAAATATGAAAGGCAGAACTTGGTAAATGATATACAGCGTTAGCGGGAAACTGGTTTTAACAGACCAAAACACCGCAGTAATTGAAACAAACGGTATCGGATATAGTTGTTGCTGTTCTTTAAGAACTTTAGCAAAGTTACCGCAAATCGGTAAAGAAGCTTTTCTCTTGACATATTTAAATGTGCGTGAGGATGCTATGGAATTATTCGGTTTTTCCGACAAGACAGAACTTGATTGTTTCAAGCTTCTAATCGGCGTAAAAGGAATCGGGCCAAAAGCGGCTATGAGCATATTATCTACTTTGACACCGGACCAATTAGCGCTTGCTGTTGCTTCTAAAGATTTCAGAGCAATTCAAGCAGCACCCGGTATCGGCAAAAAAAGCGCGGAAATGGTTGTCTTAGAGCTCAAAGATAAGATGGGGTCCATTGATACGATTGATGAAGTCGGCTATGAGCAGGTTGGCAATGCTGTCGCTTCATCATCAAAAAAGGATGCAATTGATGCACTTGTTTCTTTAGGCTATTCACAAAGCGATGCCGCAAAAGTGATTGCAAAAGCCGATAAATCGCTTTCTACTGAAGAATTGATTAAATACGCTTTAACAAATTTAGGCTTATAACAGGAGAAATATGAATTACGAAGATAACGATTCCAGACTCATATCTACCGAGTTTGACTATAGCGAGGACAGCGATATTGAGCTTTCACTTCGCCCTAAAGTGTTAGATGATTATATCGGTCAGGACAAGGTAAAAGAAAAACTAAAAATCTATATCGCCGCAGCGAAGAACAGAAATGATATTTTAGACCACATTTTACTTTATGGACCGCCCGGACTCGGTAAAACAACACTTGCAGGCATTATAGCCAATGAAATGGGTGTCAACTTCAGAGTCACCTCGGGTCCTGCCATTGAGAAGCCGGGAGATTTGGCTGCTTTGCTGACCAATCTTCAAGAAGGCGATGTGCTCTTTATTGATGAAATTCACAGACTTAATCGTTCGGTAGAAGAAGTTTTGTATCCTGCAATGGAGGATCAGGTTATTGATATTATTATCGGTAAAGGTCCTTCAGCGCGCAGTATCCGTTTGGATTTGCACAAATTCACATTAATTGGTGCAACAACCAGAGCGGGACAACTCAGCGCTCCACTGCGTGACCGTTTTGGTGATGTGGAAAGGCTTGAGCTGTATACTACAGAGCAGCTTGCACAAATTGTGACCAGAAGTGCCGGTATACTCGGCATTGAAATAGAGCGTGACGGTGCTCTTGAAATTGCTTCGCGCTCCAGAGGTACACCACGTATTGCAAACAGGCTCTTAAAAAGAGTGCGTGATTTTGCCGAGGTTGTGTTTGATGGCGTCATTACTGAGCAAAGTGCGATGAAATCATTAAACCAAATGGATATTGATGAATTGGGACTTGACCAAATTGACCGCACTTTACTTTTAACGATGATTCGTAATTATAACGGCGGACCGGTCGGGTTAACAACCCTGGCGGCTTCCATTGGTGAAGAAACAGTCACGATTGAAGATGTTTATGAGCCGTATTTATTACAAATCGGATTTTTGACAAAAACACCCAGAGGGCGTTGTGCCACACCCAAGGCATACAGCCATCTCGGGATTGAATATCAAGTAGAATAGGAGAGAGTATGGGTAGATTATTCGGAACAGATGGCGCAAGAGGTGTTGCGAACAGTGAGTTGACACCGGAGCTTGCTATGAATATAGGCAGAGCTGCCGCAAGTGTATTAACAAAAGATAACGACAGACCGAAGTTCTTAATCGGTAAAGACACCAGACAAAGCTCTGACATGCTGGAAGCCGCGCTTGCAGCCGGTCTGTGTTCTGTTGGAGCAGATGTTTTAATCTTGGGCGTTGTCCCGACTCCGGCAGTGGCATATTTGGTTAAAAAATATAAATATGATGCCGGCGTCATGATTTCTGCTTCACACAACCCGTGTGAGTTCAACGGCATTAAAATATTTCAGGGAACCGGATACAAACTGCCGGATGAAATTGAAAATAGAATTGAAGCCATTATTTTAGATGGAGTCGAGCAGCCGCCGGTAAAAATTGGCGGAGAAGTCGGCAAAATATCTTACTCAAATACGGCGGTTGATGATTATATTGCTCATATTCTTTCTTGCAAGCAAGCGGATTTTTCCGGCTTAAAGGTTGCATTTGATTGTGCAAACGGTTCTTCAAGCGCTACAGCGTATCAACTCTTTTCCGCTTTGGGTATTGACGGTGTGTATACTGCAAATGAACCGAATGGCGTAAATATTAATGACAAATGCGGTTCTACACATTTAGAAGCGTTAAAGAAGTGTGTGCTCGATAACGGCTGCTCACTCGGCTTTGCTTTTGATGGTGATGCAGACAGAATGCTTGCTGTTGATGAAAACGGTAATGAGGTTGACGGCGATAAAATCATTGCTATTTGTGCCAAGTACATGAAAGAGCAGGGTACGCTCAAAAACGATACTGCAGTAGTTACCGTAATGAGCAATATGGGTTTCTTTAAGTTTTGTGAAGAAAACGGAATTTCCTGCCAAAAAACCGCAGTGGGTGACAGATATGTACTTGAAAACATGCTCAAGAATCATTTCAATATCGGCGGTGAACAGTCAGGGCATGTTATTTTCCTTGACCATTCCACTACCGGAGACGGTCAGCTTTCCGCTTTAATGCTTTTAAATGTGATTCAAAACTCCAAAAAAACTTTGAGTGAGCTTGCCGCGGAAATGGAAGTATACCCGCAGGTTTTGGTTAATGTAAAAGTTACCCCGCAAGGAAAAGACGCCTATGCAACCGATGCGGTTATTGCAGATAAAATTGCTCAAGTTGAGGCAAAGCTGAATGGAGAGGGAAGAGTGCTTGTGCGCTTGTCCGGTACCGAGCCGCTGCTTCGCGTGATGCTTGAAGGTAAGGATTTAGATGAAATAACCGCTGCGGCAAATGATATAGCCGCATTAGTAAAGGAAAGATTAGCTTAATGAGATGTGCGGATGATTGGAATGATTATGAATTAATTGATTGTTCCGACGGTGAAAAGTTAGAGCGGTGGGGGAATATTATTCTTATCCGACCTGACCCGCAGGTGATTTGGCATTCTGCAAAAAGTAATGCTTTGTGGAAAAATGCACATGCGCGTTATCAACGCTCTAAAACCGGTGGCGGCAGTTGGGACATCTATCATAAATCGTTGCCGGCTGCGTGGGAAATCAATTATAAAGATTTGTGCTTCGGCGTAAAAACAATGGGGTTTAAGCACACCGGTATTTTTCCCGAACAAGCGGTTAACTGGGATGAACTAAGTAAAATTATTCAAAATGCCGGCAGACCGGTTAAAGTACTGAATTTATTCGGCTATACAGGTTGTGCAACAATTGCCTGTTTAAAGGCGGGTGCTTCGGTGTGTCATGTAGATGCATCTAAGGGCATGGTTCAATGGGCGAAGGAAAATGCGAAGCTTTCCGGTGTTGCAGATAAACCGGTGCGTTGGATTGTAGATGATTGCTTTAAATTTGTTAAGCGTGAAATTCGCCGCGGAAATACCTATGACATTATTATCATGGACCCGCCTTCTTACGGTAGAGGTCCGAATAAAGAAATTTGGAAGTTAGAGGACAGCATTTTTGATTTTTGTTTAAGCTGCGCACAGCTTTTAAATAAAAATTCTCTTGCCCTGTTTTTAAACTCTTATTCCACCGGCTTGAGTTCTTCGGTGATGGAATATGTATTATCCGCAAGCGTGGGCACTGCTTTAGGCGGCAGAGTAGAGAGCGATGAAATTGGCTTAAGAGTTCGCGATACCGGTCTTGTTCTGCCTTGCGGTGCTACGGCGATTTGGAGAAAAGAATGAGTTTTATCGAATTTTCGGATGTTACCTTTCGGTATCCGGATAGTAAAAAAGACACAATAAAGAACTTATCACTGAAAATCGAACAAGGTGAATTAATCAGTGTTATCGGACATAACGGCTCCGGCAAATCGACACTTGCAAAACTGATTAACGGCTTGCTTACTCCTACACAAGGCGCTGTTACGGTTAACGGTATTACAACCGCGCAAGAGGAAAAGCGCATTGATTTGCTGCAGCAGGTTGGTATGATTTTTCAAAACCCGGATAATCAAATTGTTGCAAGCATTGTGGAAGAGGATGTTGCGTTCGGACCGGAAAACCTTGGCGTTCCCCCGGAAGAAATTCGTAAGCGCGTGGATGAAGCGCTTAAAACAGTCGGTATGTATGATTACCGGTTGAAAGCTCCGCACAATTTATCCGGAGGACAAAAGCAAAGAGTTGCCATTGCCGGTATTCTTGCAATGCAGCCAAAATGTATTGTGATGGATGAATCCACAGCGATGCTTGACCCAATCGGCAGAAAAGAAGTAATGGATGCCGTTAAAAAGCTCAATGAGCAGTTTGGAATCACTATTATTTATATTACACATTTCATGAATGAAGCTGTAGAAGCTCATAGAGTGATTTTACTTGACCACGGTGAAATAAAAAAGGATGGTTCCCCTAAAGAAGTATTTTCGGATTATGAGCAGATGATTAATTATGGTCTGGATGTTCCGCAAAGCTATGAGTTAGTAAAAAAACTCGGCATAGATGCGTGTATTTTAGAGGAAGATGAGTGTGTTGCACTGTTAATGCAACATTTGGGAGTACATGGAAAAGCTTAAAGTTGAAAATTTAAGTTATATATATTCAAAAGGAACACCGTTTGAATATTTGGCTTTAGATAAGATTAATCTGACAATTTTCCAAGGCGAAACACTCGCCGTTATAGGACATACCGGTTCCGGAAAATCAACTCTTATCGGTCATTTAAACGGATTATTCAAAGCGCAAGAAGGCACGGTTATCTTTGAAGGTAAAGATATATGGGCAGATAAGAATGATTTGAAAAACATTCGCTTTAAAATCGGTTTATGTTTTCAGTACCCCGAGTATCAGTTATTTGAAGAAACCGTCTATAAAGATATCGCCTTTGGTCCTAAGAATATGGGACTTGATGAAAAGGAAATCGACCGCCGCGTTCGACAATCCTTAGAATATATGGGCTTGGAAGAACGCTATTTGACACGCTCACCATTTGAAATGTCGGGCGGTCAAAAAAGAAAAGTAGCCCTTGCCGGTATTTTGGCAATGGAACCCGATATACTTGTTTTGGATGAGCCTACAGCAGGCTTAGATCCTGCGGCGAGGAGAAACTTATTTGAATTAATTCAAAATTATAAAGAAAAATCCGGCACCACAATTGTATTTGTTTCGCATAGTATGGAGGACGTTGCCAAGCTTGCGGATAGAATTGTTGTTATGAATCACGGTAAAATTGAAATGCAGGGGACACCCGAAAAGATATTTGAGCACGCTGAGCACTTAATGGAAATCGGACTAAGTGTTCCATCTGTGACAAAAATATTTTTAAAGCTCAATCAAAGCGGTTATCACTTAAAGCCGGTTTATCGAGTGGATGATGCCGTGCGTGTTATTCAGAATGCCTTAGGAGGTGCCGCTTCACATGAGTGATATCACCTTCGGTCAGTATTATCCCTCCGACTCAGTATTACATAGGCTGGATCCTCGATTTAAAATCATCATTACGCTGATTTTAGTTGTTAGTATGTTCTTGTGTAATTCGGTTGTAAGCATGGCGTTTGCTGCGATATGCACGTTTATCTTTATTTTCTTATCCAAGGTACCGTTTTTAACGTATTTAAAGAATACAAAACCGATTATTCCGGTCATTTTGTTGACATTTATTCTCAATTTAATATATGTGCCCGGTGAGCATGTGCTTTTTAATGTATGGAAATTTTCGGTTACGACTGAAGCGATACAAACTGCTGTATTTATCGCCATTAGAATTATCTTGTTGGTAATTGTAACATCTTTTTTAACCTACACCACGACACCCACTGCCTTGACCGGCGCTATAGAGGATTTATTAAAGTGGCTTAAGGTTTTTAAAGTGGATGTGCATACCATGTCTATGATGATGAGTATTGCATTACGCTTTATTCCGACACTAATTGATGAAATCAATAAAATTATCAATGCACAAAAGGCGAGAGGCGCAGAATTTGATTCGGGAAATGTGATTAAAAAGCTTAAAGCAATGGTACCGATTTTGATTCCCTTATTCATTTCTTCTTTCAGAAGAGCGTATGAGTTGGCAAATGCAATGGAATGCCGCTGTTACAATGGCGGGAAAGGCAGAACAAAAATGAAGACCATGCATGCCTCTTTAAAAGATTATTTTGCTTTGCTGATTGCTATAGCGGTGATTGCGGGTTGCATTGCATTCAATTATATAAAAATCGGTGGATTATATTAATGCCAAATTTACTTTTGACAATTCGATATGACGGCACGCGTTATCACGGCTGGCAAGTGCAAAAAAATGCTTTGAGTATTCAAGCGGTTTTGCAAGAAGCCATCTGGAAGCTATTCGGCGAAAAAATGGATATTAAGGGTTGTTCACGAACCGATGCTGGCGTTCACGCTAATATGTATTGCGTAAGTTTTCATGCACCCTTTTATCCCGGTGAATATCATACTCTGTGCGCTATTAATAACGCTTTACCCGAAGACATTAAGGCTTTTCGATGTGAAGAAACGGATGATGATTTTCACGCGAGATATTCCTGCGTTGCTAAGGAGTATATTTATAATATATATAACGCAAAACATGAAAACCCTTTTGTAAGCAAGTATTCTTTTCATTATAAATACCCGATTGATGAAAAAAAGCTAAACACAGCTGCATCTTACTTTGTAGGAACACATGATTTTTCATCTTTTTGCTCTGCACACTCCGATGTGGAGGACACGGTAAGAACAATCTATCACTGCTCGGTGGAGAGAAGTAAAGATATGGTGCAAATTAAGATTTGCGGTGATGGGTTTCTTTATAATATGGTGCGTATTATTGCCGGTACATTGTTGGATGTAGCAAAAGGTAAGATACAAGAGGATGATATCTTACAAATCATTACATCTGCCAATCGAAAAAATGCAGGTAAAACACTACCGGCAAACGGCTTATTTTTAAATAAAGTATTTTATGGTGAGGTAAATCTTGAAAGCTGATAAAGAATTAAAACTTCGAGGAAAGAAAAAGAAGCTTTTAGATAAAATAGAGCGTCCGGAAGAAAATGATGAAACTAAAATTCCAAAATCTAAGCGTAAGAAGAAGTTAGGTTTATTTGCTAAGATTTTTATCATTTTTATACTTTGCTTAAGTTTGCTTTTTGTCATTTTTAACATTAATTATTTGACACCGGCAAAAATGAAGGAGCATATGAATGCCGTATTTGCCAATTTCGGCAACGGCGGCGGATATCCGTATCGCTTTTCATCAAATAACATATTAAGCTTTCAATCCTTTAATTTAGGCGATAAAGTGATTCTGACAGATAGTGATGTTATTATCCTCAATTCATCTGCCAATCCTGTGCTCAGCTATAAGCATTCTATGTCAAACCCGATTTTAAAAGTATCGCGTGACAGGCTGCTCTTATTCGATCAAGGCTCAACCAAAGCGGTGATATTAACGCAAAGCGGAGAAGTAATAACTTTCCCGAATGATGATAAAATCATTTGCGCCGATATTTCCGATAGCGGAAAAAGCGTTATTGTCACAAAAACTTCCAAAAATAAAGAAGAAGTGAATGTGTATGCCTTTTCCGGCAAAAAAATTATGACTTGGGAAAAGGGTGACGGATATATTCTCGATGTTGCGCTCAATTCAGGCGGCAGTTTGTTAGGTGTTGCGCTGGTGGATACGGAAGATGCAGTAGAAACGATTAATGTTGCTTTGTTCGGTGTCAGCAATGCCAAACAAAAAGGCTACTATCAAATCAAGTCTTCGACATTATATGATATAGCGTTTTTAAAAGCGAATGATTTAAGTGTGCTTTGCAGTAACAAAATTTTTGTACTTAATGCGAAAGCTGAACTCAAAGCAGAGTGTGAGCATCCCAGTATTACCAATTTGCAGCTGTTTGCTGATAAAAACGGACATATTATAAATACTTATTCTCAATACAATAATGGTGAATTTAATGTAGATGTTTACAACGCCTCATTAGAAAAGATATACACTAAGCAGTGCGATAATGAAGTTGTTCGTGTCTACTCGGATGGGAACACACTGGTAAGCTTATATTCTAACCATACAGCAGATGTGAATATGTTAAAAGGTAAGGTTACTTATTCGGCAAAATTTGATATAGACCCGATATTTGTACTGTGTAATTCCAGGCAGGTATTTGCCTGTGCAAACGGTTCTGTGGAAAAAGTGAAAGCCGTGAAGCAGTAGCATGCGAAAATCATCCATATCATTATTATTCACTTTTGCAGTGCATTGATTAGGAAGGAAAATATATGGAGTTAATAAAAAAATATTTAAAACAGGCTAAAACCATTCCGAATATACTCTCTTTCATTCGTATTGCATTAATACCGGTTTTCTGTGTCTTAATGATTAGCGCTATGGAAGGCGAATTATTAAATATTCGAAAATTTGTAATAGCCATTATAATTTTTGCCATTGCCGGCTTAACGGATTTATTTGATGGTAAGATTGCGCGCAGATTTAATCAAGTCACGGATTTGGGTAAAATGCTCGACCCGGTTGCGGATAAACTGACTCAGTTTGCGGTTGCTATTATTTTAATGGTTTGGTTTTGGGGCGATTGGCTGTTTATCGGTCTGTTTTCAGTTTACATTATTAAAGAAATTGTACAAATTATAGCGGGGGTTGTTATGCTCTCTCGGTATGATAAACCCATGCAGGCTGCGATTTGGGGAAAAGTTTCTACGGTAGTGTTTTATATTGTCATGATTGTCATGTTTCTTACAAGTGAAAAAGGCGTCATGCATCAACTGTATTTACAAGGTATTGTGAATTTTGATTTTGTAATGCCGATTTGGATTTTATACATATTAGTCGGTATTTCCGTTGTATTTATGTTCCTTGCCTTTTTCAGCTACATTCCAGCATATGTGGAGGCTATGAAGCATACAAATCAGAGAGGCTTGGAAGAGGTCATCACTGCAGCGCTTATCATTTTAATCGGATTATTTATGCTCTTAATACGTAGTGACGGCGGCGGTATTCAGTTTTGTTATATTGCAGGAGCGTTTTTCGGCTCGGCATTAACTCTTATTATTATCGGTGTTTACAGGTTGATTTTGACCTCAAAGCTACCGAAAGGGGATCCTCTTGCAAAAGAGGAGGATAAAGAAAAAGCAAAAGAAAAGGAAATTGGTGAATAATCATGGCAATGATGTGTTCGAGATGCGGAAAAAGACCTGCAGTCATCTTCATCTCAAAACCCGATAGTAACAGCAATAAGCCTGAGGGTTTATGTTTAACATGTGCAAAAGAATTAAATATAGGGCCTGTAAAGCAGCTTATGGAGCAAATGGGCATTACGGATGATGATTTAGAAGCAGCACAAGACCAACTTACTCAATTAATGAGCGATAATGACGGCGATTTTGAATTGGGCGGTGCGCAACCGCTTCCGTTTATGAATTTTATGCAAGGCGAACAGTCTGCGGATGATGATGAGGAAGATGATGCATCTGAAGAAAATGATAAAGATGCATCAAAGGACAAAGAAAAGCAGTCCAAGCATAAAAATAAAAAAAGTAAGCGCAAGTATTTAAATTCCTATTGCACCGATTTAACACAAAAAGCGGCTAAAGAGGAAATCGACCGTATTATCGGCAGAGATAAAGAAATATCCAGAGTGATTCAAATTCTTTGCAGAAGAACGAAGAATAACCCGTGTCTTGTCGGTGAACCCGGTGTCGGTAAAACAGCGATTGCCGAAGGTATTGCGTTGAAAATTGTGCAAGGTCAAGTTCCTGCAAAGCTTGCCGATAAAGAAATTTTCCTGCTTGATTTAACTGCCCTGGTTGCCGGTACGCAATTTAGAGGACAATTTGAAAGCAGAATTAAGGGACTCATTGATGAAGTGAAAAAAGAAGGGAATATCATTCTTTTCATTGATGAAATTCATAATCTTGTCGGTTCGGGCGGAGACAGTGAAGGTACAATGAATGCCGCTAATATTATGAAACCCGCTCTTTCACGCGGTATCATTCAAGTTATCGGTGCTACCACCTTTGATGAATACCGAAAATATATTGAAAAAGATTCCGCTTTGGAAAGAAGATTCCAGCCCGTCAGTGTAGAGGAACCTTCTATTGAAGATACAACGGAAATCTTATTAGGTATTAAAGATTATTATGAAGATTATCACCGCGTTAAGATATCCGATGAGCTTGTGAAAAAGACCGTTGAATTATCGGAAAGATATATCAATGACAGATTTTTGCCGGATAAAGCGATTGATCTTTTGGATGAGGCGTGTACATGCGCAAATCTTCGAAATAAAGCGATTAGTCAATTGCAAATAGCTGAGCAGAAATTAGAACAATTAAAGGCGCAAAAGGAAGATATCGAAAATATTGAAGAAGGCAAAGAAATTGATTATGAAGCTTTACTTGAAGTAAAAAGTAAAATCAGTGATTTAGAAAACAGCCTTCCGGAAATACAAAATTTAGCTGCAGATAATCAGGTTTTGGATGATGATTTAGCGAAAGTTATTCATTTGTGGACAGGCGTTCCGGTTCAAAAAATCCAAATGGGTGATTTGAAAAACCTTAAGAACATGGAAACCGAAATCAAAGCCAAAATTATCGGGCAGGATGAGGCGGTTGATGCGCTGTGTAAAGCCATTCGCCGCAACAGAGTACAAATCAGCGCAAGGCGCAGACCTGCATCATTCATTTTTGTCGGTCCCACCGGTGTCGGTAAAACAGAGCTTGTTAAACAGTTGAGCTATCAACTCTTTTCCACACCCGAAACGCTCATTAGACTGGATATGAGTGAGTTTATGGAAAAACACTCTGTTTCGCGTATTATCGGTTCTCCTCCCGGATATGTCGGCTATGATGAAGCAGGGCAGTTAACCGAAAAAGTCAGACGTAAACCTTATTCGGTGGTGCTCTTTGATGAAATCGAAAAGGCACATCCTGATGTAATGAATATCCTTTTGCAAATATTGGATGAAGGTAAGGTCACGGATGCACATGGCAGAACTGTTTCGTTTGCCAACACGGTAATTATCATGACTTCCAATGCCGGCTCATCCCATAAAGATACCACTTTAGGCTTTGCCAAGGATAAGGCTACAGTTTCTAAGGAACGCGCATTAAAAGCACTTGAACAGTTTTTAAAACCGGAGTTTCTCGGAAGAGTGGATGAAATTATTGCATTTAACCCGCTTACGAAAGAGAATTACATTCAAATTGCAGGGTTAATGCTTGATGAATTAATCGAGCCGTTGAAGGATAAAGGCATTATTCTCTCATGGACAGATGCTGTTAAGGATTTGCTTGCCGAAAAGGCATTCGGCGGTCCGAGAGGAGCAAGAGACTTGGCAAATGCTGTCAGAAAGTACGTAGAGGATCCCGTTGCAGCGGTTTTGGTTGAAAAATGTGATGAAACATTGAGCATGATTACACTTGATGTTGAAGATAAAGATATTGTTGTTAAAGCAATATAGTTAAAACAAAGGAGTAATTGTTATGGGGAAAAAAGTTGTTGCATTGCTATTGGCAATTGTTATGTTAACAAGCGCGCTTTCATTAACCGCTTTTGCCGATATGCAAACAAGTGATGGTCTTTGGAATTATTCCAAAACCGAGGGCGGTGCCACAATTTTAAAGTATAATGGTACCGACACCGTTCCGAAAATTCCTGAAAAGCTTGGTGAGTATCCGACAAAGTCGATTAGTGCCTTCGCTTTTCAGAATTCACCCGCCAGCGTAATCAACCTTCCGGAAAGTGTTACGGCTATTGAAAATGAAGCATTCTCTTCATCCTCCGTACAAGCAGTTTATTGTCCTTCTTCTTTAGTAAACTTTCCCGCTGTTTTGAGCGATAGCGCTATCACGCTGTATTCTTTTACAGGTACAGCGGCACAAACTTATGCCGCAAAGAATGGACTGAGTTTCGTTAAGCTCGCAAAGTCATCTTCTTATTCTTCTTATATCGGTAAATCCATATCGATTGATTGTGAACAAGCATGCACTTTAAAAGCTTTAGATAAGTGTACTACTATCAGTTCCAAAACTGTTAAAGCGGTTAAAGCCGGAAATGCAAAGGTTAGCATTACGTTGAAAAACGGTATTTCAGCTATCATTAAATTTTCTATTCTGGCTGCACCGAAAAGTATAGAATATGCAAATGTTATCAACTTATACGTAGGTGACATCTATAAAAAGAAGCCGTCAATTTCTAATGGCACTTATCCGGTAGAGGACTTTACTTTTAAGATTGCAAATACCGCAATTGCAATTGTTGATAAAAATGGCGATATTAAGGCGATTAAGCCCGGTTCTACTACCATTACGGTAAGTTATCCCGGCGGCTTAAGCAAAAAAACAAATCTCAATGTAGGTAATACTACCAGTGTATTTAACATTAATGCATCACAATATCTTATCGGTGTTGGTGAAACTAAGCAATTAAGTTATACAATCGGTAAAAATGAGATTGTTAAAAAAGTTTACTATACTTCATCGAATGAAAAAATTGCCACGGTGAGCACATCCGGTAAGATTGTTGCAAAAGGTGTCGGCGTTGCCGTAATTACTGCGCAGACAAATAACGGTTTAAATCAAAAATGTACCGTTACAGTTGGCAAAGCGCCTTCTTCTATTAAGCTTGCTGCCTCTGCTATCACACTTGCGGTTGGTGAAAAGGTGAAATTTAAAGTAAGTGTTAATAGTGGTGCTGTTTGCTCACAATATATTTGGCGTAGCGATGATGAATCTATTTTCAAAGTAGATCAAAACGGTAATGTGAAGGGTGTTAAGCCCGGCACTGCAAAATTGTATTGCTATACATACAATTACAAATCAAAAAATCCGTATATCAGAACCTCTGCTAAAATCACGGTTAAGAAAGCACCATCATCCATATCCTTCAACAAAACCAGTCTTGTTTTGGGCGTTGGTGAACAGTTTGATTTAAATGTAAAACTGCCTTCCGGAGCGGATTGCTACAAGAGAACAACATCTGTTTCTAACGACAGTATTATTAAAGTCGGCAAAGCCTTATTGATTACCGGTAAAAAGGTAGGTACTACCAAGATAACTGTTACAACCTTTAACGGGAAAGTCGGCACTTGTAAAATTACTGTCAAAAATGCTCCTGAAAAAGTCGGATGTAAGCCGACAACTATTAAGATGTCTTTGAATGGAAAGTATCAGTTACACCCGTATGTGAACAGCGGCTCGGTTTGTTCTTCATATACTTATAAGTCAAGCAATAGCAAGATTTGCACAGTTTCTAAAAATGGTACAATCAAAGCGGTGGATTACGGTTCTTGTACGATTAAAGTGTACTGCTATAACCATACCAAAAACAATCCGGTTATGTGCCAGGTGAAGGTTAATGTCGGTTATATTACAAACAAAGTAGCATCCTACACCACCTATTTTGACCCGTATTATTACGGCAAAGCGCAAAACCTTAAGACTGCTTGCAAATACATCAATGGTAAAACAGATGGTTATATCTTGCAACCCGGTCAAGTATTCTCCTATAATGATATTCTCGGTCCGAGAACAAGTGCAAGGGGATACACTACGGCTAAAGTCATTTCAGGCGGCGGATATGTTGATGGCATGGGCGGCGGCATTTGTCAAGGTGCAACCACTATCTTTAATGCTACCTTACTTGCAAATCTCGGCATTATTGAGAGACATCAGCATCAATTGAGATCTTCCTATTGTCCGCTTGGCAGAGATGCAGCTATTTCGTGGGGCGTTGAAGATTATGTGTTTAAAAATACATATAATACGCCGATTCGTATTAAAATGAATTTTAATTCCAACGGTTCAATTAACTGCTCCATTTATTCCTTAAAGAAAGTGAAACTTCCGAAGATTAAGTTAGAAGTTTCTCAAAGCGGCTACACCTTTACTTTAAGGCGCTATGCCGGCGGAAAATGCAATTATACAACGCGCAGTACCTATTAATTAATAATTATTCTTTAACAAAATGCCCCAACCGCTTGGTTGGGGCAATAATATTTATATATAGTGAAAAAGA
>JAFWGH010000012.1 GCA_017512465.1 Clostridia bacterium | reverse complement strand
TAAATACTTGCACTTAGATTGTATCAGAGCATAGCGGAACGGGTGCGGGTGTCCCGCCCACAACTTCAATCTCCACTCTTCACACTTCACACTCAAATAAGGATTTGCGGGCTCGAAAGAGCCCGACAAATCCTTATTTGTAGAAAAAGCCCCATCGGGGCTTTTTTTACCTATCTTCTCTAAAATACGATAATCCCAATGATGCGGGCGGTTGATTTTCCTTCTTCTTTCTGACACTGACGATAATCAAAACCAAAATGGTTACGACATAGGGCAGCATTTGAATAAGCGGAATATAGGTCATGGGAACGCTGATATAGTTGAAAAGAATATACAGCGCACCGAACGCATAGGAACCGAAAATGGCAAGGTCGGATTTCCACACCGCAAAGATAACGATAGCGATTGCAAGCCAGCCGCGATCACCAAAGCCGTTGTTCGACCAAATACCGTTGCTGTAATCCATAACATAATACAAGCCGCCGAGACCGGCAATCACGCCGCCGATTAATGTTGCGCCATACTTATAGGCATTTACATTAATACCTGCAGCATCCGCTGTTGCGGGGCTTTCGCCCACCGCTCTTAACTGCAAACCAAGTTTGGTTTTTCTCATCACAATCGCAGTGATAACGGCAAGGATAACAGCAAGATACACCATGAAGCCATAGGAAAAGAACATTTTTCCGAAGGAGCCCATATTTTTTGCAAACGGGAATAAATCTTTAAACGCATTTGCCACTTCCGTTAAAGCAATATAGGGAACATCACTCTTAACTACCTTGATTAAGGAGCCGCCAAAGAAGTTACCGAAGCCGACACCGAAGGTGGTAATCGCAAGACCGGTTACATTTTGATTTGCTCTTAATGTAATGGTTAAGAAGCAATAAATTAAAGTCACAAGCAAGGAGCCGAGGATACTTGCGAGCAGCGGAATCATCACCGCCCAAAACGGCTGCACCTTTTGCACGCTTGTTTGGTAGAAGAAGGCACCGATAACGCCGCTGATGCCGCCGATATACATGATACCCGGAATACCGAGGTTTAAGTTACCGGATTTCTCCGTGATAATTTCACCGGTTGCACCGTACAAAAGCGGTGTACCCTGCATGATAGAACGAGAAATAAATTGAAAAATGAGATCCATAATTATTTATCCTCCTTCTCTGCTTTTTTACTGCTTCTGAAATGTACTTGATAATGGATGAAAAATTCACACCCGATAATGAAAAACAGTATAATACCGGTTAAGATTTGTGAAAAGTCTGCATTCAGACCGAATTTAGATGAAACCTCATCTGCGCCGCGGCTTAAAAATACCAAAAGCAGCGAAGTTAAAACCATCACAATCGGATTAAACTTGGCAAGCCAGGATACCATAATCGCGCTAAAGCCGCGCCCGCCGGCGATATTGGAATCGATGGAATGTGATGCACCGCCGACAATCAACAAACCTGCAATACCGCAGATAGCACCGGAAAGTGCCATGGTACGAATGATTACTTTTTTCACATTAATACCAATGTAACGCGCGGTGTTTTCACTTTCACCGACAACTAAAAGCTCATATCCGTGCTTACTCTTTGTTAAATAGATATGTAACAACACAGTGATGATAGCAACAATCACAATGTTAAGAACATAGTCCGTATGGAAAATCTGCGGGAACCAGCCGTGGGAAAGCAGGTCGGGTCCGACAACATTAGAGCCGCTCTTGTCGGCAATTTTCAAAAAATATTCAATGAGCTGAATTGCCACATAGTTCATCATCAGCGTGAACAGGGTTTCATTGGTACCCCAGTGCGCTTTAAAGAACGCGGGAATTATCGCCCAAACACATGCGGTTACGATGGAGAACACAATCATAATGACTATGAGCAATGCATCCGGCACCTTACCGCCGAGAAAGAACATACACATAGCGGTGGCAAGTGCGCCCATGAGCACCTGACCCTCTGCGCCAATGTTCCAAAACTTCATTCTGAAAGCAGGCGTTACGGCAAGCGATACGCAAAGCAGTAGCGCCACATCATGCAAGGTAACGAGCATTCTGCCTTCACCGAATGCACCGTGAACAATAGTTTTTAAAATTGAAATGGGGTCGTCACTCGTAAAGACCTTTGTCACAATACCGCAAACGAGCAGTGCGATTAGAATTGCTATAACTCTGACAATGATACCCAATTTGAGCGAAACATCGGTGCGCTTGGTAATACGGATTAACGGCTCGCTTTTTTTAGCCTTATTTTGCTTCATTGTCCGCACCTCCGTTCGTTTTCGTCATCAATAGACCGATTTCGTCTTTCTTGGCAGTTCTACCATCCAGAATACCGGTAATCTCACCGGAATTGATAACCATAATTCTATCACAAAGGGCAATGAGAACATCCAAATCCTCACCGACAAAAATAATGGAAACGCCCTTTTCCTTCTGCTCATTGAGCAGGTTATAAATCATATAGGATGAGTTAATATCTAACCCGCGCACGGGATATGCCACCATCAGCACACGTGGCTCGAGCGCTATCTCTCTGCCGACAAGCACCTTTTGTACATTACCGCCGGAAAGGCGCCTGACAGGGGTGCTGGTGCTCGGGGTAACGACTTCCAAATCATTGATAATCGTTTCGGCGAGCTCTCGCGGTTTTTTTCTGTCCAAAAATTCGCTCTTGCCGTTTTTATAGGAACGCAGCATCATATTATCGGTAATATCCATATTGCCGACAAGACCCATACCCAGTCTGTCTTCGGGAACGAAGGACATAGCGATGCCGAGTTTTCTGATTTCTCTGGGTGTTTTGCCAACGAGCTGCTGCTCCACTTCATCGGAGTCGGTGTAAAGGATACTGGAACCCTTTTCACATCTTTGCAGCCCCGCAATGCTTTCCAGCAATTCTTTTTGACCGGAGCCGGAAATGCCGGCAATGCCGAAGATTTCACCGCTGCTGACACTGAAATTAATATCGGTCAGTGCATTCTCACCCTGGCGGTTTTTGACATTTAAGCGTTTTACCACCAAGCGCGTTTGCGGGTCCTTAGGCTCTTTTCTTTCAATATTAAGGTCAACCTGCTCACCGACCATGGCTTCTGTCAAAATCTGCTCATTGGCTTCATCCGTATTGACCATGCCGGCGTTTTTGCCCTTACGCAAAATGGCAACCCTATCGGATATTTCAAGCACCTCGTGCAGCTTATGCGTGATGATGATAACGGTTTTATTATCTTTTTTCATATTGCGCAATACTGCAAATAATTTTTGCGTTTCCTGCGGTGTCAATACCGCCGTAGGCTCATCCAGAATTAAAATATCCGCGCCTCTGTAAAGCACTTTAATGATTTCCACTGTCTGTTTTTCCGATACAGACATAGCGTAAATCTTTTTGTCTAAATCTATTTGAAATCCGTATTTATCGGTTATTTCCCTAATTCGTTGTTTAGCTTTTTTTAAGTTATACTTTTGCCCGTCATCAATACCGAGAACAATATTTTCCGCTGCAGAAAAAACATCCACCAGTTTAAAGTGCTGATGAATCATGCCGATGCGAAAATCAAAAGCATCCTTCGGAGATTTAATTGTTACTTCTTTACCATCTACGAAAATTTGACCTTTATCGGGATAATAGATACCCGATACCATATTCATAAGCGTTGTTTTGCCGGAACCGTTTTCACCGAGAATGGCGAGGATTTCGCCGTATTTTACCTGAAGGTCCACATCTTGATTGGCTACAACTTTTGTACCAAAGGCTTTTGTAATCCCTTTAAGTTCCAATGCATATGAGGCTTTTCCCATATTTCCCCCCATGTTTTAAAACAATAATAAAACTAAATTTCCGTGACAGTGTTGCCACTGCCACGGATTTTTAACATTTGCAAAAAAGTATTATTCACCAAAGTTTGTATTGATATTGGTGACACCATCAATGATGATATCGAAATACGGAGCAGATCTGTAGTCGCTACCGGACTCATCGAAATAACCATCGTGAATAACATTTGTATCGCCCTTGAAGTCGCCATCAATATCAGCCATGTATTTTACAAGGTGACCGTCTTTATCAACTTCAGCATTTGCGTTGATACCTTTTGCAGCATCCACCGTTACGGTAAATGTGGAAGTATCATACACATGCAAAGTACCGGCTTTAAACTGGTCAATAACCTTGTTGAGTTCGGCAATAGTAGATTCACCATCAACAACATCCTGGTTTACACCGGAAATTACAACAGAGTTTGTTGCAATAGTACCGCACCAGTTAGCTTCAATAGCCACACCGTTAATAGTGTTTTCAATGATGTGCTGGAAGTAAGGAGCCCAGTTGATTGCGGAAGATACAATAAATGTATTCTTGCCTGCAGAGTAAGTGGAACCATTGTAGGATACATTCGGAACACCTGCAATTTCACAAGCGGTGGGAGCACCTAAAGAGTCAGCATGCTGAGAAATCAGAACGCACTTATCTTTCTCAATAAGAGCGGTAGCAGCTTCCTGCTCGAGTGCCTGGTCATACCAGGAACCGGTGTAACGCACTTTCATGGTAGCGCTCGGGCAAACGCTCTTTGCGCCAAGATAGAAGGATGTCATACCGGAGATAACTTCTGCATAAGTGAAGGCACCAACATAACCGATAATCGCCTGATCTTCAGTGATTTTGCCTTCTTTAATCATATCGTTAAGCTTAATGCCTGCTGCAACGCCGGCAACAAATCTGCCTTCATAAATGGAAGCAAATGCATTGTGGAAGTTTGCAAGACCTGCACCCTTAGCGGATGTACCGGTAGCGTGACAGAACTGAACATCGGGGAATTGCTTTGCAGCTCTCATCATGTGAGATTCGTGACCGAAGGAGTCAGCGAAAATAACTTTACAGCCCTTGTTCTTTGCAAGATCAACCGCTGTGTTGTAGCAAGAAGCATCCTCACCGATATTGGTTACGATAACTACCTGCTCATCGGTTAAGCCCATGCCTTGTGCAGTAGCCTTTAAGCCGTCAATAAAGTTTTTGTCATAGGTAGAGTTCTCATCGTGAAGACAGATAAGACCGATTTTGAAATCTGCAGGAATTTTAACATCAGATTTAATGTCTTCTCTTGCAATGATTTCAGCGCTTTCGCCCTTTACTTCATTGCCGGCGGAATCACCGCTTTTACCGCAGCCGGCGAAAACGCCTGCCACAAGAAGAACAGCAAGAAGAAGAGCAACAATCTTTTTCATAGATTTCATTTTCCTTTTCCTCCAAAGTTTTTTGATGTTTATGTAAATTTTTAATTACATACTGTTTGTTTCGCTGCGCGAACAGTGTTCAGTTTTCAGTGTTCGGTTTTCAGCGGTGCCGCATGCGACACACTGCATCCAAATGAAATAGAAGCGCCCCGTGAAGGCAGATTAAGCTTGTTCCCCTTCATCAGGACGAAATACAATAGTACCGCTTTCCATGCTCTCGATAATCGCGAGAGACTCTACACGGATTCCCTTAGCTCTGATTTTATCGCCGCCGCCTTGATAGCCTTTTTCAATGATGGAAGCGCAGCCTACCACCTGAGCACCCGCTTGCGCGGTAATATCCATCAAGCACTCCAAAGCACTGCCCAGCGCCAGAAAATCATCCACAATCAGTACAACATCCTTCTCATCCAAATGCTCTTTGGACACCACGGCGGTATAATCGTTGCCGTGAGTAAAGGAGTGTGCCGAAGCGCTGTATACACTATCCGAAATGTTGCCGCTCTTGTGCTTTTTGGCAAACACCAGCGGAACATCCAAATAGTATGCGGCAGCTGTTGCCACTGCGATTCCCGAAGCCTCAATGGTGAGAATTTTGCTTACACCGCAATTTGCAAAGCGGCGCGCAATTTCCTTGCCGAGCTGCATCACAAAAGGAACATCTATACGGTGGTTTAAAAAGCCATCCACCTTTAAGATGTTGCCGGGAAGCACTTTTCCCTCTGCGGTAATTTTTTCTTCGAGTAAACGCATGCAAACTCCTAAAAACAAAAGCAGACAAGAAAATTGTCTGCTGAAAATACCCTAAGAACAGGATACACCGATAGTCGCAAATAAGGCTTTGCGGTAGAAACATCTGAGCCGTCTCTTTCAGATTTATATCAGCATCCAATATATAAAAGCTAACCGAAAAAATCTAATATAATTAACGCGGTTAACAAGATTAATTTAACACACCCGCACACCAAAGTCAACCAAAAACACGAGCCCAAAATGATTTTTGTAAGAACGCACAAAAGCGAGCGATTTTTACAAATTTTTTTGTTACTATTTTGTCATAATTGACAATGCATCACACACAAAAAGTGTTTAAATTGTGTTTTCACCGTTTTCAGCCACTATATCTTGTGTTTTGAGCCAAAATGCTTTTGGTAACAAAAAGCAGGCAGCTTTCCTGCGCCGCAGGTGCAAGATACCGGCTCGATTACAGCAAAAAAATCTGCCCGACAAGCGGGCAGATATATAATGTAATAATATTATAAGTTAGGGATTAATCATCGCTTGCAGCTTCCACTGCTTCTTCAAGCCATGCTTCGTCATCTGCAGATACTTCACCGTGCTTAACCGGGATGAACAACAGCAAACCGATTAAGAACGCAACAGCACAGAATAAGAACATTGCATTATAGTTATTGTTAAATAAACCAATCAAACCGCCGCAAAGAATCGGACCGGTAATCGCCGCCGCAAAGGTAGCGGTATAATAGTAACCGGTAAAGGTACCGACTAAGTCTCTGCCGCCCATAGCAAGCACAATCGGAAGTGTGTTGATATTGACCATTGCGATGGCTGCACCGCCGCAAACAAGTGCAATCCACAACATCACCCAAGTGGCGGTTTCAATCCAAGTGGCATCTTTGAAGATTGCCGGCATTACCATAGCCACGGCAATATAAATCAAAAACATGATAACAACAACGACCAGACCTAAAGAGATGGTCTTTTTTCTGCCCCATTTTCTGCCGAGGATACCGGCAGGAACAGCAAATGCAGCCAGAGAAAGAGCAAACACAAGCATCATAATGGTAGAAATCATCGGATTGTCCACATGCAACGCTTTTTCGGCAAACACCGTGAAATTCGGCACAAGTGCTTCCGATGCATTGCAAATAAAGAACAGTCCGAACAAGCAGAACAGCAATGAGCGCTTTTCCTCTTTGCTCATGTCCAAATTCTTGATTTTAATCTTCTCTTCTTTTTTGTTGCTTTGCGCTTTATCTTCAATAGCCTGCTCTTTAGCGGATAAATCTTTATGCACATTTTTCTTAACAAAAGTATAAAGAACGCCTAAGAACACCAGTGCAAGCAAAGCACCTGCAGCGAACAGGGAAATATAATTGCCTTGTTTAATCGCTTCTTTAAAGCCAAGGAAACCAAGAATGGTGGCAAGCAGGAAACCGAGTGCCTGACCGACACCACCCATGATATTAATAACCGCATTACCATCACTCTGCAGCTCGGAAGGCGTGTAGTCGGGCATCATTGCCACAACAGGACTTCTCCAAGTACTCATGGTAAAATTGAAGCCAATGATAACAATCATCATCAAAGCAATTTCCCAACCGCCGAAATTAAGACCTGCCAAAATCGGAATTAAAGTAAAGCAAACGGCACAAATCGGGAGACCTCTCAGAATAAACGGCATTCTCTTGCCGAGTTTTGAGTGTGTACGGTCACTGATTTTACCGAACATCGGTTGAAATATAACGCCAAAAACGTTATCGATTGTCATAATGGCATTTACAATTAACGGCACCGTAATAAAGCCGAAAAATGTTTTACCTGCCATACCCATGTCTTCTAACTTGTGCGTTAAAATCAACGGAACATAAGAATTGTAAATACTCCAAAACAGCATACAAGCCAAAAAGCCGAAGCCGATAAGAAAGGTCTGTTTATAATCTAAACCGGAACCTTTTTTCTTTTCCTTAGACATTTCACTTTTCTCCTTAAAAATATAATTAACAGTACAATTATACCATAATCTTGTATTTTTACAACCGATTTATATACAAAATAAACAAGAAAAGAAAAGATTGAATAATTGCACAAACTTTGTTATAATTATTTAGCGAAAAACACAAGAAAGAAGAATATATAATGATTAGTAAAAATCAAATGGAGTTTCACAAATATGTGAAAGATTTGTCCACCAGTGATACGGTGATGCAAATGGATAATTATATGCAGCATGGTGATATTACAACTCTCGAGCATGTTATTGCCGTTTCCTACACTTCGTATATCCTCGCCAAGCGGTGGAATGCCGATGTGCGTACTGCGGTAAGAGGCGCAATGCTCCATGATTTATATTTGTATGATTGGCATATTAAAACGGCAGAGAGAACACCGCTCACGCACACCTTCAATCACCCGAAAACATCGGTAAAAAATGCAAAAATATATTTTAAACCCACGCAAAAGGAACTTAAAATGGTGCGCGCGCATATGTGGCCGCTCACACTTTTTCACATGCCGAGCTCAAAAGAAGCATGGATTTTAACGATAGCAGATAAATACTGCGCATGGAATGAATCTTTCGGCATATATGACAACAGCGATTTCAGAAAGAAAATTAAAGCGTATTTAGCATTTGTAAAAAAACAGCGCGCCATGCAAAATTTGGCGAACCGATAGATGTCGGAGCCGCTTTGGCGGTCTTAAACCCGACTTAAAAATCACAGCAATATATAGAAAGAAGAATATTTATTATGCGCAAAGGCTTATTGGAATTTCACGAATATGTTAAAGACTTGTCTACGAGTGATGTCGTGATGCAAATGGACAATTTTATCCAGCACGGCGATATCACAACGCTCGAGCATGTGCTTGCCGTGACCTATACCACCTACATACTCTCTAAAAAAATGCATGCCGATGTGCGCAGCGCTGTCAGAGGTGCCATGCTACACGATTTGTATTTATACGATTGGCATATTAAAGACCCCGCAACCAGACCGCCGCTTACACACGGCTTCACCCACCCTGCAAAGGCGGCGGAAAATGCACAAAAGTATTTTGAGCCGACAGCTAAGGAAGTGCGCATCATCCGCTCTCACATGTGGCCGCTCACGGTTTTTCACATTCCCACTTCCAAAGAAGCGCTGATTGTGACGATTGCGGATAAATACTGTGCCATCAATGAAACACTCGGCATTTATGATGATAGCGCTTTTCGCAAAAAGATAAAAGCGTATATGGTGTTTATAAAAAAAATCAAAGCACAAAGCAATAAATAAGAAACGGTTCGCTTAAGGTGAGTCCTCGTAACGAAGGTTAGCCCTCAAATCGCATCTTTTTCGCCATAATTGCATTAAAATAGTCGCTTAGGCGTCAGCCTTAAGCGACTATTTTGCTTTATTCTGACAAAAAATCTGCC
>JAFWGH010000157.1 GCA_017512465.1 Clostridia bacterium | reverse complement strand
GATCTTGTATGCGACAAAACATTGGAGGTTGGCGCACTTGAAAACGCCATTAAGCAAAGCGCCGGCAAAATTTTGGAAAAGGTGGAACTGTTTGACATCTTTGAGGGCGTGCAAATCGGTATCGGCAAAAAAAGCGTTGCTTTTTCACTGACACTGCGCTCACCCGAGGGCACTTTAACAGATGCGCAAGCGGACAACGCTGTGCAAAAGGCATTAGAGGCACTCGAAGCCATCGGCGCTCAAATTCGTTCTTAATGCAATATCCGAGCGGATATTTCCGCTCGGATGTGTAAAAAAAATATGAATTTTTGATTAGATTATTGTAATTTAATCCTTTTTTGTATATAATATAGGCAAAGGCAAGCAATGGAGGTGCTTTAAAATGAACGATAAGACACTAACCTTTAAATTACCCAATAATTTAGAACTTGATACGAAGTCCATTTTAAAGGAAGTATATAAGGCTCTTGATGAGAAAGGCTATAATCCGATTGACCAAATCGTAGGCTATCTTCTCTCCGAGGACCCGACCTATATTACCACCTATAACAACGCAAGAAGCCTTATCCGCCGCATTGACAGGGATGAGCTTTTACAAGAACTTGTCGTTGAATATATTAAAAATTAATACATTTCATTGGAGTAGCATATGGCAACGAAAAAAGATACAAAATTTCTGATGTATAAGGGCAGACCGCTTGTTAGAAACGGAAATACCATTTACTACGGCTTCATGGACCAAAGCCATGTGGCTATGTTGACTGTTTTGAGTACCAAAACGGTAAACGATACGGAGATTGCCGACAAAGTCAGAATCCAACTGATTGCAACCGATATCACCCTCAACCCGCTTGAGGCAATGGTGAAAACAAGTGAGAAAAACGGATTGTTTGAAGCACTTGATTTAGCTTCGGTTTGGTTAGAAAGAGCATTAAAAAAATAAGAAAAACCATAACAAAAAAACGATGTAAAAGCAGCAAAAGAAGTATTCTTTTGCTGTTTTTTATATGCGCCTTGTAGCACATGTCTATTGCACACATTTTCTTTTATGTCTTTTTTACATATTATTTCCTCATTTTTACCAATTATATTGAAAATAATATTACTTATGTTACAATATTTATAGAAAAAGCAAAAGGAGGATATGTATGAAACGATTGATTGCCATATTCAGTGCGATGTGTATGATTGTATCCTGCCTGTCCTTCTGCATATCTGCCGCGGGGCAAAAGCAGCTGTCTCTGGACTGCTTTATAGATGAGCTTGGAGAAAGCACGGAATGCTTAGAGGAAAGCGGCGATGATTTTGAAGCGCTCTTACGCTTGCGGGTAATTGTTAAAGCGCAAAAAGCGCCCGCTGTCTATGCCTCCCCAAATACCACCTTCAGCTATGACCATGTATTTGTTTATCAGTATGATGATGAAAATATTGCGAGCGAAGCGCTGAAATACTATAAAGCGCTTCCCTATGTAGAATGGGCGGAGTTTGATGCCGGCACCTCTATTCAACAGAATAATTATGCGGATGCCATGCTCGGCACTTCCGATGCACTCGCACAAATTGCATCTTATGAGGTTTCTACCGCACCCGTGAAGGTTGCCGTGGTCGATACGGGTATAGACTTTGATTACTTTCTGCGTTTCTCTCAAACCCGCGTAACGAATTCCGGCTGCAATACCTCCGACAGCGGTGAAGCCGACTCTGCGCAAGATGACCATCAACACGGCTCCATGGTTAGCGAAATCATATTTAAAAACACGCCGAATACAGTCAGTATTACCGGCTATAAAGCCTTAAACAGCAGAGGCTCCGGCTCCGATTTAGCAGTTGCTACAGCCATTAAAAAAGCGGCGGATGACGGTGCCGATATTATCAACCTCAGTTTGGGCGGTGTTAAAAACGACACAATGCTCGACGCTGTGGACTATGCGTATGAAAAAGGGTGCATTGTGGTATGTGCCGCCGGGAATGATTCCACCGACACTGCCGGTATAGCGCCTGCATGCTCCGAAAATGTTATTACGGTTTCTTCCATAGATAACTCCGCGCACAAATCCGATTTTTCCAACTACGGTGCAGCGGTAGATTTTGCCGCGCCCGGTAGCGATATTCCTTTTGCTTATACAGGCGCTAAGGCAAGCGGCACTTCCTTTTCCTCTCCGTATATTGCCGCACTGAGCGCACAAGTGCTTTCACTAAAGCCTTCCTTAACTTTTGAGGAAGTGATGTCGGAGCTGTCCGATGTTTGCGTGAGTGCTGATGAGCTCGGTTACCAAAGCGGCTTATTGCCCTGCCCACAAGACCAAGGTCAATTAGATACCCCCACTTCCTCCTTGCCGAAGGAATTATTTACGATTGAAAGCAGTAAAAAAGACTACTTCGGCAACGGCATGCCGCAAATTGATACCTTTGTCAACCGCAGCTTAGCACTCTCCGATACACCGGAGCCTGCATGGATTACATCGCCCGGAGATTACACGGACACAGAGCTTTATCTCGCGTTTGAGCAAAGCGAAAACACACAAATCTATTATACCACCAATGAAACCTATCCCACCCAATCCGCAACACTGTATACCGAGCCGATACCGATAGATAAACCGACCTCGGTGCGCGCCGTAGCCTACACGCAGGGCGGCAGAAGCTTCCCGATAAGCGGCCGCTTTATCCCCTATTATCATGCAGACGAAGCGGACTTTACCCTCTCGCAGGATGCAAAAACCATCACCGCTTATACCGGCACAAAGAGCACGATTATTGTGCCGGAATCTATCGGCTCACATACGCCCGAAGCATTTCAGTTTTACACGCCGAATACCACGCTTTACGGTATTATTTTACCGCAAACGATAAAAAGCTGTACCATTGAGCAAAACGATACCAACCCTGTCGGTGAATTAAACATTTTCAAAGCCCCCGGCTTAGAAGAAATCACGCCGAAAGCGCATAGCTTTTTGCACCTTTCCATGGCAGAGCTGCCGCTCGTGCGCAGTTTAGATCTGCAGATGAATGACTATATTAAATCCATCTCTTTGCCAAATGCAAAAGAAGTCAACTTCAACAGCTGCTGCAACTTGGAATATGCAAATATCCCTCAGTGTGAAGCGATTGAGCAAAACGCTTTTCATAATTGCAAGTCTTTAAAAACCTTGTATGCACCGCAAGCACAAACGCTTGGTGCGAGTGCCTTTGAAAATTGCTATAAGCTTACCGAGGTTACATTGGATAGTGTACATAACGACGAAAGCATACCCGCCGCCAAAGCGTTTCGCAACACCTATTGTTTAAAAGAATTACATTTACCGCACTTGCGCTATGCGGATACCAAATTCTTTGAAAAAAGCGGTGTGCGCGATGTGTATTTGCCGGAACTTGAAAGCACAACATCACTGCCTGATAACGAAGTGATGTATACAGACGATACGCCCATGCCGGAAAAAGAGCATGTGCGCTTATATCTGACAAGCGCTTTTCGGGAGTGCAGCGTGAGCGCAAACCGACAGCGGAAGGCTCCGCTATCTTTAAAAATACAATACTATCACAATCTCATAGATATTTACGGCACAAGCGACAGCTTTGCCCAAGCATATGCAGAAGAAAACCAACTTGACTTTTATGCTCTGCCGCTGCTTCTCTCCGAACCGGAGAATATGGGTTACGGCGCTGAGGCGCCGCTGCATGCGGAAGTGCTCGGTTTTCATCTTTCCTACCAGTGGTATGGCACGAATGCGCGCACTAACCTGACAGGAGAAGCGCTTTTCGGCGAAACCGCTGCAACGCTTAATGCACAAAACTATCCCTATACTTACTATTATTGCCGCATCCGCTGTGCCGATGGTGCACACAATAGCGATATTTATACAGGTGAGCTCAATGCTGCACATGTTGATTTGAATGCGGATAATTTGATTGATATTGCGGATATTTCATTATTACTTACCCACTACGCACAAGCCGTGAGTGAAACAAACCGCTATTGTGATGTTAATTTAGACGGTAGCATTGATATCGGCGATATCGCCGTGATGACCGGTGAAAGAGTATATTCAAAAACATATTAAAGTACATGTTATAAAAAAACGCCGACAAGGGGCAGCCTAAATAAAGAGGAATAGCTCAAAATCGCCTCTTTTCCGCTATAATTGCAGTAAAAACTGCCAACTGGCGTCAGCCAAGAGTTACTATGTAAAGGGTAGTTTTTCACTACCTAATACATAATGACTGCG
>JAFWGH010000156.1 GCA_017512465.1 Clostridia bacterium | reverse complement strand
TAAAAAACTCAGTTAATTAACCATTTTATGAATCTTGCCGCATTTGCACATTCTTTTTTTGTGAGGTTGAATAGAATGTTTGCCGCTTTTGGTGATTCTTTCAGCCGTTTTGATTTAGCGGCTTGCGCTTGATTTATAAAAAAATTAGTGTTATGATAATTGGGCATTTATGTTTTTAACAGCGCTTTATTTGGAGGTAATATATGATTAATCAAGATTTTAAGGCCATGCTTTCTGGCAAATCCAAAATCAGGGAATTAAGCGAGTTTGCCACGGCGCTCGGTGAAAAAATCGGCTATGAAAATGTATTCGATTATTCACTCGGCAACCCGAGTGTTCCGGTGCCGGATTTATATAATGAAACGATTATTCGTTTACATAAGCAGTTGGCATCCATGCCCCTTCACGGTTACAGTCCCTCTCTCGGTAATACCGCTGTGCGCGGCAAAGTTGCCGCAAGCTTAAGCAAGCGCTTCGGTGTGCCGTATGAGACAAAGCATATTTTTATGACAAACGGGGCGGCAAGTGCCATCGCCCACGCGGCAAGATGTGTCACAAAACCGGGGGATGATGTGATTACCTTTGCGCCGTTTTTCCCCGAATACATGCAGTATATCGGCAGAACCGGAGCCAATTTAAAGGTGGTACCGGCAAACACTGCAAATTTTGAAATCAACTTTGATGCCTTCGATGAAATGATGAATGAGAATGTGCAGGCGGTACTGATAAACACGCCCAATAATCCCTCCGGCATTGCCTACTCGGAGCAGACTATCGAGCGCCTTGCCGCATATCTTGCACAAAAGCAGAAAGAGTATGGGCATGAGATTTTCATTATTTCGGATGAGCCGTATCGAGAAATCGCGTTTGACGGCAGAAAAATTCCCTATGTAGCCCGCTATTATGATAACACCTTAACATGCTATTCTTTTTCCAAAAGTCTTTCCATTCCCGGTGAAAGAATCGGTTATGTCGCCGTGAATCCCAAAGCGGTGGATGCCGATATTTTGGCGATTATGTGCGGTCAAATCAGCCGCGGTATCGGTCACAACTGCCCTTCCTCGAGCGTGCAGATGGCGGCGGCGGAGTGCCTGGATATTACAAGTGATATTCGGGTGTATGAAACCAATATGAATTTGATTTATGATAAGTTAAAAGAACTCGGCTTTGAGGTGATTCGACCGGGAGGAACTTTCTATATTTTCCCGAAAGCGCTTGAAGAGGATGCCAATGCTTTTTGCGATAAAGCGACCAAGTATCACTTGATTTTGGTGCCTTCCGACACCTTTGGCGTTAAGGGATATTTCCGCATGGCATACTGTATCGACACCGAAAAAGTGCAGCGCTCTTTAGCGGCACTTGAGGAATTTGTGAACACCGAGTATCCGAATCGAAAATAAGAAAAGTTTTTTGTTTTACCGCCTGTAAAGTAGTTTTGCATTACAGGCGTTTTTTTACTAACAAGAGGTATTTGTATGATGAAAAGACATTTTGTAAGCTTAAGCGCGCTCATACTCTTATGTGCACTGCTTTTTAGCGCATGCAGGACATCCGAAAAAACCACACAGCAGACCACGGCAGCACCTGCCGCCGAAGCCGAGAGCGGCTCCGCCCCTTATGCTACCGAGAATAAATATGATGTAGCCGAAAGTATGTTTAAAAAGCAAAGCGGTGTGGATTACGGCACACTTGTGGAAGATGTCAAGTATTATTCAAAAACCGCAAAAGCGGATAAATACTGCAATATTTTGCTGCCTGCCGGATATGATGAGAGCAAAACTTATCCGGTGATGTATATGTTTCACGGATTTTGGAGCGACCACACCACGCATTTAAATAAAAATTCTTATTTGACCATACTTTACGGTAACATGCTGCATCAAAACCTTACCGTGCCGCTGATTATTGTCGGTGTGGATATGTTTACCGACTCGCTCGAAGAAAAAAAGAGCAAAACGGATGAGCAGCTGCGCTACAGTTATGATAAGGTCATGGATGATGTAAAAACGGATTTAATGCCCTTTATCGAAAAAAACTATCCGGTCAAAACCGGTAGGGAGAATACTGCCGTTGCGGGACTCTCCGAGGGCGGTGCAAAAAGTCTTTGCACCGGCTTTATGCACTTGGATAAAATCGGCTATATTGCGGGCTTTGCGCCGGATGCCGGTGTAATTCCCACAGAGTCTTCCGAAGACAGCTTTTGGAGCAAGCCTATTATGAAAGGATTTCCGCAGCCAAACGAAAAAAATACACCGTATTATCTGTATATGGCGGTAGGCAGCGAGGATCCGTGGAATATTGATTGCACACTGTATTACCGCGATGTACTCAATGACATGGGAGTAAAAAATCAAACAGATTATGTGGAAGGTTACGGACACGATTCCGCTTTTTGGGGACAGTGCTTTTACAACTTTTTGACAAAAGTATTTACCTGCCGCTAAACGCCTTTAAATCGACATGTATTTGCACTAACTCACCTTTGACAAACATTGCTTTTTATTATATAATAAACTTTGAATAACTTTGCAACATTCTTTATAAAGAGGTATTTTATGAAAGAAGAACAAAAGTCCATCACGCTTGCGCGTGTGATAAAGCAAGAGCATTATGAAGTGCTGTATCTTCCAAAGCCGGCAGAAGAAATATTGATTGTTTCCCCGAATGTCAACCGTCCGAGCCTGATGTTTACGGGATATACCGAGTTTTTTGATAATCAGCGCCTGCAGTTTATCGGTCACATGGAGCGCAGTTATATTGATTCCATGGGCGAAGAGGGAAGAAAAAAAGCAGTCGAAACCCTTTTTAGCGCGCAGCCTCCGGCAGTGATTTTAACCAGAAGTCAAGAGACTTTTCCGGATTTAATGGAGCTTGCCGAAAAGTATCAGGTGGCAATATTGAGAACCAATGATACCACATCCTTGGCGGTTTCCTCCGCTTCCTACTTTTTGGCGGAGCAGCTTGCACCGATTTTTGTGCAACACGGCGAGCTTGTAGAGGTGTATGGCGAAGGTGTTCTGATTATCGGCGACAGCGGCGTGGGTAAGAGTGAGGTTGCTCTCGAACTGCTCAGCCGCGGTCACAGACTCATTGCGGATGATTTGGTGGAAATCAGAAAGATTAATAAGAAAACCATTTCCGGCATGAGTCCCGCAAACATTCGTCATTTTATCGAAGTGCGCGGCATAGGCATTATCGATGCGAAAACCTTATTCGGCATCGGCGCGGTTAAGATTCGCCAAAAAATACATATGGTGATTAAACTGGAAAATTGGGACCCCGATAAAGCTTATAATATTTTGGGACTTGATGAAGAAAAAATGGATTTCTTAGGGGTAAAAATCCCGTTTTTGACCGTTCCCGTAAAGCCGGGGCGTAATGTGGCAATGATTGTTGAGGTTGCCGCGAGAAATAACAGACTTAAGAAATACGGCTATAATGCAGCAGAAGCGCTGATAAAGAAATTGGAAGGAGAGGCACTCGGAAATGTATAAAATAGGAATTGATTTAGGCGGCACCAACATAGTTGTCGGTGTGGTTGATGGAGAAAATAATATCATCGGTAAGGCGGAAAGAAAAACCAATTTACCGCGTCCCGCCGAAAATATTTTTGCGGATATGTATGCCGCTGCTTTAGATGCGCTCGACCAGGCGGGCATGAGCTTGAAGGATATTGAATATGTCGGTTTGGGCACACCCGGTGCCGTGGAGCCGGAGAGCGGCGTGATTACCTATTCCGCAAATCTGTTTTTCCACAATGTGCCGGCAAAGCAGATGCTCGAAGAATTATTCGGCAAAATGGCGTTTGTCGGTAATGATGCCAACTGTGCCGCATTTGGTGAATACATTGCCGGTGCGGGTAAATATGCACGCGATATGATAGCCGTAACACTCGGTACCGGTGTCGGCGGCGGCATTATTTTAAATAAACAGCTGCTCACAGGCTTTAACGGTGCGGCAGGTGAAATCGGACATATGGTTATTCATGTGGATGGCGAGCAGTGCAACTGCGGCAGAAAAGGCTGTTGGGAAACCTATGCGAGTGCCACGGCGCTTAACCGCATGACAAAAGAACTGGCAGAAAAAACCAATGACCCGATTTTGAAAAAGGTGATTGAAGCGGAAGGGGAAATCAATGCAAAAGTTCCCTATCAGGCAGCAAGAGAAGGCTCCAAGGCGTGTGCCGAGCTGTGCGAAACATATGCTAAATATATCGCTACCGGTGTGCTCAATCTCATCAATATGCTGCAGCCGGAAGTGATTTGTATCGGCGGCGGTGTCAGCCACGAAGGCGAAGCACTGCTGAACCCCATTTTGGAATATGTTAAGAAAGAAAGCTATACCAGAGATAATGCCGAGGATTTACAGACCTCTATCAAGCTCGCGGAGCTGGGTAATGATGCCGGTATTATCGGTGCGGCATTACTCTATAAGAACGGATAAGATTTATGTATAAAGCTCTTTGTGAATACGCACGCTCGCTTGGCTGTAAGGCGGTAACGGATGAGGCTATGTATAAGCACATCACCTTTCGCCTCGGCGGTGAAGCCAAGGCTTTTATTGAGCCGAACAGTGAAGAAAACTTAATTAAAATTTTACAGAAGTGCGCCGGGAGCGGCGTGCATTATGCGCTGATTGGAAACGGCAGCAATCTGCTGGTGGAGGATAGCGGCTTTGACGGCGCTGTGATCCATTTAGGCAATGATTTCTCTACAATCAAATTAATTTCCGATACCGAGATTTTTGCTGCAGCGGGCGCGAGCCTGATGCGTGTATGCTCCTTTGCGCTTGAAAACAGTTTAACCGGTTTGGAATTTGCTTACGGCATTCCCGGTACTGCCGGCGGTGCGGCGTTTATGAATGCCGGCGCCTACGGCGGCGAGATGAAGGATGTGCTGTATAAATGCACGCACATCAATCCCGACTTCAGTGTCGGTACACTCGAGGGGGAGGCACTGCGGCTTTCCTACCGCCATTCGGCATATGCCGAAAACGGTGCTGTTATCACCGGCTTATATCTGCGCTTGCAAAAAGGCGACAGCGCACAAATTAAAGAAAAAATGCACGAGCTTTACGGAAGGCGTAAAGACAAACAGCCGCTGGAATACCCCTCAGCGGGCAGTACCTTTAAGCGGCCGGAGGGTTATTTTGCCGGTAAGCTGATTGAGGACTGCGGCTTAAAAGGCGCTTCGGTCGGCGGTGCGCAGGTGAGCGAAAAGCATGCGGGCTTTGTGATTAATACAGGCGGTGCAACTTGTGATGATGTGCTTAAGTTGTGCGCAAAAATCAGCGATGCAGTGCAGCGTCGCTTTGGTGTTACACTCGAAAGAGAAATAAAAATTTTAAAGTAATTTTTACACAATAAATGCCGACATTTCGTCGGCATTTATCAAAAAGTGTGTTTGCCGGTTTTGGCGAATACACCGAGAGGTTATTGCGGAGAATCAAATGGAAGTATTATTTATCAGCGGCGTATCGGGTGCCGGCAAATCAACGACAATGGATGTACTCGAGGATTTAGATTACTATTGTGTGGATAATTTGCCGTTGCAGCTCGTTCCGACTTTTTTACAGCTTATTGAGAATGCAGGCTACAAAAAGGTAGCGATTGCTACGGATGTGCGCGGTATTAATGCGCCGCAGGAATATGCGAATATCGGTGAAATGCTCGATGCAAACCGGGTGGCGCATAAAATCATCTTTATGGAGTGCGGTGATGCAGAGCTGCTCAAGCGTTATAAGCTGACACGCCGCCGCCATCCGCTGATGGAGCAAAAGGATAAAAATATTCAGCATGCCATCGAGCGTGAGCGCACCATGCTCATACCGATGCGCGAAAGAGCCGATTATGTGATTGATACCAGTTTTTTAACTGCCGCGCAGTTGAAAAACAGATTGTTGGATATTCTCAATGAGTCCCGCAATGAGGGTATGCGCATTTATACCATGTCCTTCGGCTTTAAATTCGGGATTCCCTCCGAAGCGGATTTGATGTTTGATGTGCGCTGCTTACCCAATCCGTATTATGTTGCGGAGCTTAAAGAAAAAACCGGCTTGGATGAAGCTGTTAACCGCTATGTTATGGACAACGAGAAGTCCAAAGAACTGTTGCGGAAAATTGAGGATATGACTGCGTTTTTGATTCCGCTGTATGAAGCGGAGGGCAAAAGCCAGCTGGTCATTGCCTTCGGCTGCACAGGCGGGCATCACCGCTCTGTTACCTTTGCCGAAAACCTGGCGCAGTATTTAAAAACAAAAGGCTATGCGCCGCGCATTTCACACAGAGATATTGAGAAAAAATAATTTGAATGTGTAATAAAAGGCGGCAATAACCTTCACGAACAGCAGAGTGCCGAAAATATGAAAAAATCATTTACCTATGAAGTGAAAAAAGAATTACTTACGCAAGACAGGGAAGCACCGGGTGCCTTCCTTGCTTTTGCTTACGGCTTATTCTTATTTGCTTCGGCGTTTTCTTTAAACGGCATGTATATCAAAACCGAAAATAAGCTGCTTGCGGAGATGTACGCACAGTGCGCCAAGCGCTTGGCGGGTGTAAAACCCGTGATGCATGCCACGCAGGGAGGAACCTACACGTGTGCGGTGGAGAGTAAAGAGGAGCGTTTAAAAATCCTTGCTGCTTTTTCTCTTTCCGGCAGTGAGCTGACACTGCGCATTAACCGTACCAATATTGATACGGAAAGCTGTTATCCCGATTTTCTCGCCGGTGCGTTTTGCGCCTGCGGTACAGTGGCAAATCCGCAAAAGGATTATCATTTGGAGTTTTCCGTTTCCTATTACCAATTATGTAAGGACTTGATGAAGCTCATTAGCGAAATTGAGCCCGAGGAGCCGCTCAATCCCAAAAAGGTTGTGCGCAAATATGAAATGGTTATCTATTTTAAAGGCAGCGAGTCGATAGAGGATTTGCTCTTTTTCATGGGCGCGCAAAATCACGCGTTTGATGTGGTTAATGTCAAGGTTGAGAAGGATATTCGCAACCGCGCCAATCGGCTCAAAAACTGCGACAGTGCCAATTTGGATAAGGTGATTAAAAGCGGTGTAAAGCAGGCAAAGGCGATACGGCGCATTAAAAATAAAAGGGGTTTTGAGTCCTTGCCGGAGGAGCTTAGAGAGATTGCCGAGCTGCGCATGAATAACCCCGACATGTCGCTTTCCGAAATTGCGCAGAACCTCTCGGAACCGATATCCCGCTCCGGTGTGAATCACCGGCTTAAAAAGTTAGAACACATTGCGGAGGAACTGTAATGTTTACCCACCTTCATGTGCATACCGAATACAGCTTGCTTGACGGTGCATGCCGCATCAAAGAGCTGGTGCAGCAGGCGAAGCACTTAGGGCAAAAAGCGCTTGCAATAACCGACCACGGCGTGATGTACGGCGCGGTTGATTTTTTCGGCGCATGTCAAGAAGCAGGCATTAAGCCGATTATCGGCTGTGAAATCTATGTAGCAAAGCGTACCCGCTTCGATAAAGTCAAGGGGATGGATGAGCAGCGCCATCACCTTGTTTTGTTATGCAAAAATGAACAGGGATATAAAAATTTAATTAAAATTGTTTCCCGTGCCTGGACACAGGGATTTTATACCAAACCGAGAGCGGACAAGCAGCTGCTTGAAGAGTATCACGAGGGATTAATTGCACTTTCCGCCTGCCTTGCGGGAGAAATTCCGCGCCTGCTGGCGGCAGGGGATTTTGCGGCTGCGAAAGAGAGCGCGCTATGGTATGAGCGCGTTTTCGGCAAGGGTAATTATTATTTGGAATTGCAAGACCATGCATTAGAAGAGCAGCGCAGGATCAACCCGCTTTTATTGCGCTTGAGTGAGCAAACCGGTATTCCGCTCGTTGCCACCAATGATGTGCATTATATCCAAAAAGAAGATGCCTTTGTGCAAAATGTGCTGCTTTGTATTCAAACCAACCATGTGCTCGGAGAGGATACGGGTATCGGCTTTGAAACCGAGGAATTCTATTTAAAAAGCGAAGCGCAAATGCGCGAACTGTTCCCGCCCGAAGCGATTGAAAATACCGAAAAAATTGCGGATGCATGTAATTTTTCGTTTGAGTTCGGCAATACCGTTTTGCCGAATTTTGAAGTACCCGCGCGCTTTGAAACCCATTATGATTATTTCCGCTATTTGTGTGAAAAAGGGCTTGAAAAGCGCTATGGAGAAAACCCGCCCGCGGCGTACCGCGAGCGCATGGAGTATGAGCTCGGCGTTATCCGCAAAATGGGCTATGTGGATTATTACCTCATTGTGTGGGATTATATTCGCTTTGCCAGGAGCAAGGGAATTGCCGTCGGCCCCGGAAGAGGGTCCGGTGCCGGCAGTATTTGTGCGTATGTTATCGGTATCACACAGCTTGACCCGATGAAATACGGATTGATTTTTGAGCGCTTTTTAAATCCGGAGCGCATCAGTATGCCCGATTTTGATGTGGACTTTTGTTATGTGCGCCGCCAGGAAGTGATTGATTATGTCATTGATAAATACGGTGTGGATTTTGTGGCGCAAATTGTCACCTTCGGTACCATGGCGGCAAGAGGTTCGGTGCGCGATGTCGGCAGGGTAATGGGACTGCCGTATGCGCAGGTGGATAAAATTGCCAAACTCATTCCGCGTGCTTTTCATATCACGCTTTCGCAAGCACTTACGGTCGGTAAGGAATTAAAGGCGGCGTATGAGAGTGATGAAACAGTCGGCAAAGTAATTGATACTGCTTTAAAAATTGAAGGCATGCCGCGCAACTGTTCCACCCATGCGGCAGGCGTGGTGATTACCAAAAATCCGGTAGATACCTATGTGCCGCTGTCGAAAAATGATGATGCGATTGTCACCCAATATACCATGACAGCGCTCGAGCGCTTAGGGCTTTTAAAAATGGACTTTTTAGGCTTGCGTACACTCACAGTAATTAGCGATGCCGAGAAAATGATACAACAGCGTGAGCCTGATTTCAAAGCCGATGCTATCCCGCTTGATGATAAGCAGGTATACCGGCTCTTTTCCGAAGGCAAGACAGATGGGGTATTCCAATTTGAATCCGCCGGTATGAAGCAGATGCTTATCGGCTTGCAGCCGGAAAGCTTGGAGGATATAATCGCTTCCATTTCTTTGTATCGTCCCGGTCCTGCCAAGAGCATTCCCACTTATACACAAAACAGACATAATCCGGCTTTGGTGCGTTACCAAACGCCGGCATTAAAGCCGATTTTATCCGTCACCTATGGTTGTATGGTCTATCAAGAGCAGGTTATGGAGGTATTTCGTGAGCTTGCCGGATATTCCTTCGGCAGGGCGGATTTGGTGCGCCGCGCCATGAGTAAGAAAAAGGCGGATGTCATGGCAAAGGAGCGGCAGTATTTTGTGTACGGTAAACCCGATGAGGGGATAGACGGTGCGGTAAAACGCGGTGTGCCGGAAACAATCGCCAATGAAATATTTGATGATATGTCTGCCTTTTCGCAATATGCCTTTAACAAATCACATGCGGCGTGTTATGCCTATGTGGCGTACCAGACTGCATATTTAAAAGTGCATTATCCGTGTGAATTTATGGCGGCACTGCTCACAAGCGTGCTCGATGATTTTAATAAGATTTCGATTTATATTTCCGAGTGCAATCGCTTGGGCATTCGCATTTTGCCGCCGAGCGTGAATGAAAGCGCAGAGTATTTTACGGCGGGAGAAAAAGAAATTCGCTTCGGCTTGCTTGCTATTAAAAATTTAGGATTGGGCATTATCGGAAAAATCATTGCCGAGCGGCAAAAGGGCGGCAAATATACTTCCTTTTATGATTTTTTGGAGCGCATTTACGAGGTGTATAACCGCAGGGCGGTAGAGAGTCTTATTTTAAGCGGTGCGCTTGACGGACTCGGCGCAAACCGCCGGGAAATGCTGCAGGCGGCGGATTTGATTATGAATCGCCTGAGCGATGAGCATAAACGCAATATTGAAGGGCAGGTCGGTTTCTTTGACTACATGGGTGAGGAAACGATGGAAGCGTTTGTGATGCCGCAGCTGCATGAGTTTTCCACCGAACAGATGCTCGAGCATGAAAAAGAGGTTACGGGATTATACATTTCGGGGCATCCGCTCTTGCGCCTGCAAAAAATTGCCAAGCTGCTCGGCTGTGTGCGCATATCGGATGTACTCACGGCAGATGAGAGCGAAAGCGCACTTTTCCATGACGGCAGCGAAGTAAAAGTGATGGTCATTATTTCAAAGGTGACGCGAAAGCATTTAAAAAACGGCACCGACATGGCATTCCTCACCGTAGAGGATTCTTACGGCAGTGCGGAAATCATTGTTTTTGCAGCGTTGTATGAAAGGTACAAAGCGTTTTTGCAGGAAGGGAAAATCATCATCGTGCAAGGTAAAATCAGCCTGCGGGAGGATGAAGAACCGAAAATTTTGTTGAATACACTCATGCCGTTTGAACAAGAGCAGTATCGGGATATGCAAGCGAAGCTGTATTTGCGCCTTCCCTCGGCACAGAGCCCACAGCGCACACAGGCGGAGGATATTCTTGCCGGCAGCACCGGCAACTGCGCCGTGTACTATTATTACACCGATACGGCGACGTATGAAAACTTAAAACAGCCGCAGGGATATGTGCGCTTTGATTCGCCCGAAGCCGATAAGCTCGAACAATTACTCGGCAGTGAAAATGCGGTGTATCGAAAATAGCGAGCACTATGATACAATTCGGAATGCGGAATGCGGAATTCGGAATTAAAGGGAGGACTCTGCCCTCGCCCGATTTTAATGTGCCGCAAGCGGCACGACCGCTCACTACCTGCTACCCGCTAACGGCTAATTGCGATTTTGCACAGCTTTAGCTGGCAAAATCCACAAAAGTCTTGACAAATGAAAAAAATATATTAAAATATATTCAGTATTAATTAACTAAGTTTTTAAATAGCAAGAGGTAGTTATGAACACAATAGCAGTATTGACATCCGGCGGCGATGCTCCGGGCATGAACGCAGCCATCAGAGCGGTTGTGCGTTCCGCAATCGAAAAGGGAATGAGAGTTATGGGCGTGCGCCGTGGTTTTAACGGCTTAATGCACGGCGATATTTTTGAAATGACTCTGCGTTCCGTATCCAATATCATTGAGCGCGGCGGTACTATTTTGTACACCGCTCGCTGTCCCGAATTTCGCACAGAGGAGGGCGTGCAAAAAGCGCTTAACACCTGTAAGTATTTGGGTATAGAAGGTTTGGTGGTCATTGGGGGCGACGGCTCTTTCAGAGGCGCAAAGGAGCTTTCCGAAAAAGGCTTGCCGACTGTCGGTGTGCCCGGCACGATTGATAATGATATTGCCTGTTGTGATCGCACCATCGGTTATGATACGGCGATGAATACCATCGTGGAAATGGTGGACAGATTGCGTGATACCTCCGAAAGCCATGACCGCTGCTCCGTGATTGAAGTTATGGGCAGACATGCCGGTTATTTGGCGCTTAACGGCGGTATTGCCGTAGGTGCTATCACGGTACTGATTCCGGAATTTGAGTATGACTTTGAAAAAGATGTTATAGACAGAATGAGAAGAACCAGACGCACCGGTAAAAAGAACTTTATCATTGTTGCGGCAGAGGGGATTAAAGACCCGATTGAGCCGATGGCGAAAACGATTGAAGAAGCTACCGGTGTGGAAACGCGCTATACCAACTTGTGACATGTACAGCGCGGCGGCTCTCCCACGGCATGTGATAGAGTGCTCGGCTCTAAAATGGGCTATAAAGCAGTGGAGTTGCTTGCTCAGGATATCGGCAACCGTGTGGTTGCACAAAAGGATGGAAAGATAGTGGATTTCGATATTTTCGAAGCACTTTCCATGAAAAAGACCATCGACCGCCAAGAGTATCAGGTCGCATACGATATTTCCATATAAACAAAAGACCCTCGGGGTCTTTTGTTTTAGTGAATAGTGAAGAGTGAATAGTGAAGAGTTGTGGGAGGGACACCCTCACCCGTTCCGCTACGCTCTAATGTGTTTTTACTTTTTACATTTTATTTCGTAATTATAGCAATTAGTATGAAACTGACAAAACTTTTCAAAACTTCAGATGCGGGCAAACTGCAGCGCGGCAGATATGAGCTGATTGACTTTATCAAGGGCATTATGATTATCAGTGTCTTGCTGTATCATTTTGCATGGGATTTAGCGGATATTGCGGGCTTTAAAGCGGTAGAGAACTTTCTCGGCACCAATATCGCCTGGTATTGGCAGCAAATCAGCTGCGGCACATTTATTTTCCTTTCGGGGGTGTGCTGTCACTTTTCCAGAAACAATCTCAAAAACGGCGCAAGGGTACTCGGCTTCGGCATCATCATCACGATAGTGACCTTTATTGCGGAATTGGTGATGAACAAAGTCGGCTTTAGCGGTGTGTTCATCTGGTTTGGCATTTTGCATTTTATCGGCTGCGCATGTTTACTCATGGGGTTGTGCCAAAAGGCATTTGATAAAGTGCCCTCTGCTATCGGTGCGCCGCTCGGCTTGTTATTGTATTTGTTAACAAGAGGAGTGTATATCCTCACCGAAAAGATACCGGCAGGCTATATCGGCCTTACTTTCGGCGCGCATGAAGCGGAGCGCATTCGCCTTATTCAGTTGCCGCATGCACTCTACACACATCTCGGCATGGAATGGCTCGGCTTTGATAGTCCCGCGTTTTCTTCTTCGGATTATTTTCCCATCATTCCGTGGATATTCCTCTTTCTTTCCGGCTATTATTTTTGGAATTTAATTAAAGACAGCAAATTCAGAGAAAAAACCAACTCCTTCGGAGTCGGCTTTATCAATGCCATCGGGCGTAACACCATTTGGGTATATCTTATCCACCAACCTGTGCTGGTCGCCATCACTGCCGTGATTGCGCTTGCATGCGGCAAGCTTTAATGTCGATATATTGCCTACGGCAATTCGATATATTTTGTCAATACAAAATTCGATATATGCAATGAATTGCATTCGATATGATATAAATTTCTTGCCGCTTGCGGCATATCGAAAATTTCGAAGAAATTTATATCGAGTTTATGAAATAAACATATCGAGAATTTCGTAGAAATGCATATCAAGCAGTGCAAAGCACTGCATAAGGCAGTTCGAAACCATCCTGCCTGTGTAAAAGTGTAAATTTTTTGATGCACTTTTACATCAAAACAAAACTACGGAGGTAAATTAAATATGAACAAAAGGACACTTTCTCTCGTGCAGGGTGCGATGATAGCGGCGCTGTATGCTGCGCTTGTTTATGCACAAAATATGCTCTTGCCCGGCACGACATCCATGATGGTGCAATTTCGCGTTGCAGAATTACTTTGCATATTTGCACTGTGGACACCGGCTGCAATTTGGGGATTAACCCTGGGCTGTGTGCTCGCCAATATCGGCAATATCGGGCAATTGCCCTTAGATGTGCTTTTCGGCTCGCTTGCCACACTGCTGGCTGCCATTTGCATCTGGAAGTTGCGCAACATTCGCCTCAAAGGCATGCCGCTTCTTTCCTTGTCTATGCCGGCGATTTTTAATGCCATCATCGTTGGTCTGGAACTCAAATTTTATTTGGGAGATGAATCACCCTTATGGCTTTTATGCCTTTGCGTTGCCGCCGGCGAAGTTGTAGTGGTACTGATTGCAGGTACCCCGCTTGCCATGCTCATCGAGAAAAAAGGCTATTTGGAAAAGATGAAATTACAATAAGTAAAATTTGCGAAAAAGCTTCGGAAGGATTGCCTTTCCGAAGCTTTTTCGCTTTTATTGCTTACTGCTCAACACGGAAAACTGAATACTGTTTTCACAAAACAGCCAAAGCATTTTTGCTTGGCTGTTTTTTCTTGACAAAACAATAATACCATGGTAACCTATATACATAGATAATCTATGTATAGGAGAAAAGGCTATGAAGCTTAGTAAAGAATTGGCAAAGGGCAGCCATGCCGCATTAATTTTATCGGTATTAGCCGAAGAGGATATGTACGGCTACCAAATTGTCAAAGAACTCTCACGGCGCAGTGAAAATGTGTTCAATCTTAAGGAGGGCACATTATACCCGATTTTGCACGCTCTCGAGGAGGGAGGTATGGTTGAAGCGTATTGGGTGGATACTGCTGTACGCAAGCGCAAGTATTACCACATCACCCGCAAAGGAAAAGCTTCGCTTAAAGAGAAAAAGGAAGAATTTAAAGTTTACAGCACTGCGGTCAACAAAGTGTTGGGAATTGCTACGGTATGAAAAAAGAGAACTTTATTAAAACAGTCATTTCTCATATTAGCGATACCACGCGCAAGGCAGAAGTGCTCGCGGAATTGGGTGACCACTTGCAGGAAAAGACTGCCTATTTTGAAGATATCGGCTATGAAAAAGAGACTGCCGCCGAAAAAGCGGAACAGGCTTTGGGTGATTTGGAACAGGCAGAGATTGTCGGTGAGCAGTTGGGCGCCGTAAAAAAGAATAAGCGCCTGCCGCGCGTTTTGCTTGCTCTTGCAGAAGTACCGCTACTGCTGATGTCGGTGTATTGTTTTTTGGTGCATTGTAGTGGTGCGTATTATTATATCTTTTTTGTGGCGGAACCGGATCCTGCGCCCGGAAGTTTTGCGGACTTTCTTGCGATAATGTCTGCTTGGTGTGTCTGGCTATGGCTTTTGTTGCTTTGTATCCGATACAAGACAGTTGCTGGATTATTTTTGAGTATCCCGAGCGGTGTGATGCTTTCCGGCACGGTGATGATATATGTTATTGCCATTTTCAAAGCGCTGTTTGCTTTTGAAAATGCGGGAAAACTATTTTACTATTGCGAATTTGGCGGCTATCAGGCAAGTGTCACGGGGTTGCGTTTCGGCTGGAGTGTTCTTGCACTCGTGGCGGGCATAACGGCACTGACTGCTGCTGTGCTGGCGATAAAAAAACGACGCTTAACATTTAACAGAACCGATAATACATTACAACATATTATACGCGTTGCAGTGCTTAGCATTGCAATTGTATCTACTGTGTTTTTCGCTGCCGTGAGTACCGCTGCCCTTACCCAAAAGCAGGTGGTACGTGAGCGCGGTGCGCACACCCTTGCGCTGATGGATGATTTTGTGCTTGAGCATATGGAAGAAATCTTAGCGGAGGATAAAAGCGCAGCGCGAGAGCAACTCAAAGCATTATTGAAAACGGATGAAGTCTCGGAGGATTTGCGCTGCAAAGCCGATGGTATCTGCTTTTATACCTATACCATAAACGAAAATACCTACTTCAGGCTTTTTTCCGAGCTGCAAGATATCGGCGGGGAATTGATTGCGCCGCAGGATTTGAAGAAAGCAAAGCTGTGCGATAAAACAAATCCGCAAAATCTGCCTAAGCCTTATGCTCTGGCTATCAGTGAAAGCAGCTACGGTGCAGGTGAGGAAGGCATCATATTGGATGTGTTTTACAGCAATACTTCTGAAATTGCAAATGATAGTGAGGATACAATAAGCGATAAGGTGCTTTACCGGCTGGCGGCAGGCGGTGATTGGGAATATATAAATTGTGTGTTCCGCATGAGCGGTAAATTGTATGATTATGATACTACCCATGAAGAAATGCTGCGCAGCGCCTTGAAAGAAAAGCTTTGCGATGTGCATGAATACGAAGAATACTTTGATTGCAACTATGATTTGCACCAAAAGATTTACGCCGTAAGCTACGATAAATCGCTCGGGCAATTTCAGGCAGATATGCAGGTAGAAACCGATTATTGGACTTTTATTGACGGGAAACTATTTACCATTAAGCCTTCTGCAGTACACATTATCAGTGTGAGCTATAAAATAGAAAAAGGTAAAGCAATTATTTTGGAAATTTGGCGCCCGGACGATGGCGATTTTTACAAACCTTCTATCGAAGCCAGGTTCTGCACAGAGGGCTACCAACTGTTGGAACAACAGTGGGAACAAGATTCTCTTGATGAGTTTAATTACTCTGGAAAAGCGCGACGCATGAAAACGCGCTGCAATCAGCGCGTTTACGCTAACATTTATTCTATTAATGAAAATGGAGAGTGTATGTATTCTGTTTTAGACTTCGCAGGTTACCCTCGAGAGGATAAAATCATGCATTTGGAAAAAAGAAGATAAAAAGCGGGGACGGATACTATCCGCCCCGACAAAACACGGTAAACGAAACAGAAGAGGAATTATTCCTCTTCCTTTTCTTTTTCATTCACTTTCACTCTGATTTTTTCGATTTTGTTTTCATCCATTTCCGTTACCGTGAAGGTAAGGTTTTTGTATTCAAAGCTGTCGCCTTCATCGGGGATATCGCCCAACTGCTCGAGCACAAATCCCGCCAGAGTATCATAGTCATCTATGGGCAGTGAGATATTTAAGCTGTCCTCCGCATCCTCAATATCACAGTCGCCTTCAAAGTTGTAGATGCCTTCATCCACCTTTTCAAAGTCGGCTTCTTCATCGTCGTATTCATCTTGAATATCGCCGACAATGCTTTCCACCAAATCTTCCAGCGTGATGATGCCTGCCGTGCCGCCGTATTCATCCACCACCACGGCAATTTGAATGCGGCTTTTGCACATATCTTCAAAAAGGTCATCCGCCTTTTTGCTTTCGGGCACAAAGAGCGCCGGACGAATAAGGCTTTTCACGGTTACACTCTTCGGCACATTTTTGCCTACATAAGGGATGAGGTCTTTTACATATATAACGCCTTTTATAGAGTCAATATCTTCTTCATACACCGCGATTCTTGACCTACCGCTTTCGCAGGCGAGGGTAAGCACTTCTTCAATGCTGTCTTCCATCTCCACCGCTACAATTTCGGTGCGGTGCACCATCAGTTCGCCGGCAGTGACATCATCAAACTCAAAGATGTTGCTCACCATTTCGCTCTGGGCTTCTTCAATGACACCCTTTTCTTCGCCGACATCAACCATCATTAAGATTTCTTCTTCGGTCACGGTTTCTTCATCCGCATTCGGATTCATGCCAAGTAAGCGCACAACCGCATTTGCCGATACCGAAAGTATCTTGACAAGCGGGGAGAAAAGAGCGCCGAAAAAGCGCAGCACATCAATCACCGCAAAGGAAACCTTTTCCGCCTTTTGCATGCCGATTTTTTTGGGTACAAGTTCTCCCAAAACCAGGGTGAAGTAACTCATTAAAATCGTGATGGCAATCAAAATCAGATTGCTGATTAAGCGGTAATGCGGGTGTGTATCGGTTATCTTCAGTCCGATAAGAATATAGCCCACAAAGCTGTCCGCCGCAAAGGCGCTTGCCAAAAATCCCGCCAGGGTAACACCGATTTGAATGGTGGATAAAAACTTGCCGGAATTGGCGGTGAAATCTGCAATCTTTTTTGCCTTTTTGTTGCCCTCGCCGGCAAGCTTGTCAATTTTATTGTCATTTAAGGTAATGAGTGCAATTTCACTCATGGAAAAGAATCCATTGATAAAAATGAGGATAAAAACGAGAAGCACTCTTAAAATAATCGTTCCCGCAGAGGGCAGTTCGTCCATGTTTTTTCCTTTCTGTTAATGTGGAATTTGAAGTGTGAAGATTGAATTTTAGCGCGCCGTGGCGCAATATTAATGTTGAATTTTGAATGCAGAGTGATGAATTAAGGTGGCAACGCGAAGCGTTGCATTATATTGAGCGCAGCGGAACGGGTGCGGGTGTCCCGCCGGCAATTCTTCATTATTCATTCTTAATTCTTCATTTGTAATGCAAAGCCCTGCTTTGTATTACAAAGTGTATTATATATCAATTGTATTATTTTGTCAAAATTGCCGAAAAATACTTTTATTTTATTATTTACATTATATTAGAAAAATGGTATAATCTTTTTTGATCAGGTTTTTATATTTCAAAAATAAATTTTGTTGAAAATAAAACTTCAAGATACATTACTTAGGAGGAAAAAGAATGTCCAGAAGAAAACTTTCTATGGATGGTAACACCGCTGCCGCTCATGTCAGCTATGCATTTACAGAAGTAGCAGCAATTTACCCCATCACTCCCTCCAGCCCCATGGCTGAGGTGACCGACACTTGGGCTGCAACCGATAAGAACATTTTCGGTGACGGTCCGGCAAGAAACATTTTCGGCGATACCGTTAAAATCACCGAAATGCAATCCGAAGCAGGTGCTGCAGGTGCTGTTCACGGCTCTTTGGCAGAAGGCGCACTCACCATCACTTATACCGATTCTCAGGGTCTTCTTCTCATGATCCCGAATATGTATAAAATCGCAGGTGAATTGCTTCCGTCCGTTATCCATGTATCCGCTCGTTGCGTAGCCAGCCACGCGCTTAACATTTTCGGTGACCATTCCGATGTGTATGCTTGCCGCCAAACCGGTTATGCAATGCTTTGCGAATCCAACCAGCAGGAAATTATGGACCTCGGCGCAGTAGCACACCTTTCCACTATTAAAGGCAGAGTTCCCTTTATCAACTTCTTTGATGGTTTCCGTACTTCTCACGAAGTGCAGAAAATTGAGGTTTGGGATTATGATGATCTCAAAGAGATGGTTGATATGGATGCTGTTCAGGCGTTCAGAGACCGTGCACTCAATCCGGAGCATCCCGTATTGCGCGGTTCTGCGGAAAACGGCGACATTTTCTTCCAGCACAGAGAAGCTTGCAACAAGTACTATGAAGCACTTCCCGCTATCGTGGAAGAGTACATGGGCAAGGTTAATGACAAGCTCGGTACCGATTATCAGTTGTTTAATTACTATGGTGATCCGGATGCAGAGACCGTTATCGTTGCAATGGGCTCCATCTGCGATGTAACCGAAGAAGTTATCGATTATCTGCGCGCAGCAGGTGAAAAAGTCGGTCTTGTGAAAGTCAGACTCTACAGACCCTTTGTACAGGAAAAATTGGCAGCTGCCATTCCGGCATCCGTTAAGAAGATTGCCGTGCTTGACAGAACCAAGGAGCCCGGCGCTCTCGGTGAGCCGCTGTATTTGGATGTTGTTACGGCACTCAATAACACCGGCAGAAGTGATATCAAGGTTGTCGGCGGCCGTTACGGCTTAGGTTCTAAGGATACCACACCGGCTTCCGTTATCGCGGTTTATGATAATTTGAAGCTCGATGAGCCGAAAAACTCCTTTACCATCGGTATTGTGGATGATGTTACCGGTCACTCTCTTGAAGAGAAGGTATCTCCCGATACAGCTCCCGCAGGCACTATCGCTTGTAAGTTCTGGGGTCTGGGTGGCGACGGTACGGTCGGTGCCAACAAAAACTCCATCAAAATCATCGGTGACCATACCGACAAATACATTCAAGCATACTTCCAGTATGACTCTAAGAAAACCGGCGGCGTAACCGTATCTCACTTAAGATTCGGTGATACCCCGATTAAGAGCCCCTACTACATCACCAAGGCAGACTTTGTTGCTTGCCACAATGTATCCTACATCTTGAAAGGCTTCAAGATTGTGCAGGATGTCAAGCCCGGCGGCACCTTCTTGCTTGACTGCCAGTGGAATGCCGAGGAGCTCGAAGAGCACCTTCCCGCTTCCGTGAAGAAGTATATTGCTAAGAATAATATTAAGTTCTATACCATTGATGCTACCACCCTTGCTACGGTTAAGATTGGTAACGCTAAGGTTAAGAACACCATTTTGCAATCCGCATTCTTCGCTCTTGCAAACATCCTGCCGAAGGATGAAGCGATTGAGTACATGAAGAAGATGGCCTACAAATCCTACTCCAAGAAGGGTGAGGAAATTGTTCAGCTCAACTACAACGCGATTGATGCAGGTGCCGATGCTGTGACAGCAATCGATGTTCCCGCTGCATGGGCAGACCTTGCCGATGAAGCACCGGCAGCTTCCGCTACCGGCGAGAGAGCAGACCTTGTGAAGTTTGTCAATGAAATCGTGACTCCGGTTAACAATATGGATGGTGACAGCCTTCCCGTATCCGCATTTGCAGATATGGCAGACGGTACTTTCCCGCAGGGCGCAGCGGCTTACGAAAAGAGAGGCGTTGCAGTTTATGTTCCCGAGTGGGATCCGACCAACTGTATCCAGTGTAACACTTGTGCGTTTGTTTGCCCGCATGCGACCATCAGACCGTATGCCATGACAGCAGATGAAGCCGCTAAGGCTCCGGCACAAACCAAGTATACCGAAAAACCGGTTCTTAAGACCGATTACAAATTCACCATGGCAATCAGCCCGATGGACTGCATGGGTTGTACCCTTTGCGTGAAGGCTTGCCCGGTATCCGCACGCAGTGCACAAACCGGTAAAGCAGCACCGCTTACCATGAAATTACAATCCACTCAGCTCGAGCAGCAGCCGGTATTTGATTACTGTGTTGATAATGTTGCCGAAAAGAGCGAGCTTGTCAATGCAACTGTAAAAGGCAGCCAGTTCAAGCAGCCCTTGCTTGAGTTCTCCGGCTCTTGCGCAGGTTGTGCAGAGACTTCTTATGCACGCCTTGTAACACAGCTGTTCGGTGAGCAAATGTACATCTCCAATGCAACCGGTTGTTCCTCTATTTGGGGCGGCTCCGCTCCCTCCACACCGTACACCGTAAACCGCGAGAGCGGCAAGGGTCCGGCATGGGGTAACTCCTTGTTTGAGGATAACGCCGAGCACGGTTTGGGTATGTATCTCGGTCAGAGAACCTTGCGCAACAGAATGATTGCGAAGATTGAGGCTCTCGATGTTCCGGCAGAGGATAAAGAGATTGTTGAAAAATTCTTGGCAACCAAGGATTCTTCTACTGAAAATGCGGCTCCGGCAGCAGCACTTATTGCTATGCTTGAAAAAGCAGCGGCAAACGGCTGTGAGCAGAGCAAAGAGATTCTCAAGTATAAAGATTACCTCGCTAAGAAGAGCGTATGGATCTTTGGTGGTGACGGTTGGGCTTACGATATCGGTTACGGCGGTCTTGACCATGTACTCGCTTCGGGTGAGGATGTCAATGTGTTCGTATTCGATACCGAAGTTTACTCCAACACCGGCGGACAGGCTTCCAAGGCTTCTCAGTTAGGTCAGGTGGCACAGTTCGCGGCAGCCGGTAAGCAAATCGGCAAGAAGAGCCTTTCCGAAATTGCCATGAGCTACGGCTATGTGTATGTCGCACAGGTGGCTATGGGCGCCGACAAGAACCAACTGCTCAAGGCACTCAAAGAGGCTGAGGCTTACAAGGGTCCGTCTCTCATCATCGGTTATTCTCCCTGTGAGATGCACAGAATTAAGAAGGGCGGTATGCAGAACTGCCAGCTCGAAATGCAAAAGGCTGTGGATGCCGGTTACTGGAACCTGTTCAGATTTAACCCGGCTCTCAAGGCAGAAGGCAAGAATCCGTTCTCCTTGGATTCCAAGGCACCGAAGACCTCTTACATTGACTTTATCGAGGGCGAAGTCAGATATGCTTCCCTCAAAGCAATGTTCCCCGAAAAGGCTGCGAAGCTCTTCCAGCAGGCTGCAGACAATTCTATTGCAAAATATGAAAGATTGCAAAGACTTGTAGATTATTACGCACCGAAGGGTGAATAAGACCATAGCCCCGCATCGAAAGATGCGGGGCTATTCTACAAATAAGGATTTGCGGAGCTCCTTGCGGGCTCCCAAATCCTTATTTGAGTGAAGAGATAAGAGAGAATAGTGAATAGTGAAGGGCGGGACACCCGCACCCGATTATAAAGCTTATATCTGTGCCGCTTGCGGCACTTTCAATTCGGGTGAGGGCAGAGCCCTCCCACCACTCTTCTCTCTTCTCTTTTCTCTTTTCTCTTCGAGGTCGTAAGACCTCGACAAATCCTTATTTGTCACTCTTGACTAATTCCATAAATTGGTATATATTATATTTATATAAATATGACTAATTATTACCATTTTAATAGATAGGAGTTTGTTGCATGAAAGGAATTATTCTGGCAGGCGGCAGCGGCACAAGGCTCTATCCGCTTACTACGGTTACTTCAAAACAACTTTTACCCATTTATGATAAACCGATGATTTATTATCCGCTTTCCACTTTGATGTTGGCGGGTATCAGAGATATTTTAATCATTTCCACCCCCGAGGACACACCGAAGTTTATGGATTTGCTGCAGGATGGCTCTCAATTCGGTTTGAATTTGCAGTATGCTGTGCAAGAATCGCCGGATGGCTTGGCACAGGCGTTTGTGATTGGTGAGGATTTTGTCGGTGAGGATGATGTTGCCATGATACTCGGTGACAATATCTTTTACGGCTCCGGTCTCGGTCACATGCTGCGTGAAGCGGCAGCAATGAAGAGCCCCGCAACGATTTTTGCCTATTATTTGGAAAACCCGACCGCCTTCGGCGTGGTGGAGTTTGATGAAAAGGGCAAAGCAATTTCCATTGAGGAAAAGCCGAAACATCCGAAGTCCAATTATGCGGTCACCGGTTTGTATTTTTACAATAACGATGTGGTTAAAATTGCAAAAAACTTAGAAAAAAGCGCGCGCGGTGAATACGAGATTACCGATGTCAATGCCGCTTATTTAAAAGCCGGCAAGTTGGATGTGAAGCAGCTCGGCAGAGGTTATGCATGGCTCGATACCGGTACAGTCGATGCGCTTTTGGATGCGGCAAACTTTATTAAAACCATCGAATCCTTACAGGGTATCCAAATTTCCGCACCGGAGGAGATTGCCTATAATAACCGCTGGATTACCAAAGCGCAGCTGCTCAAGAGCGCGGAGGCATACGGCAAGTCCATCTACGGCAGACATCTGCTCAAAGTGGCGCGCGGGGAGATTCTTTATAATAACCCGAATCCCAACGGCAAGGCACAGGTAAAAAGACCGATTTGGGGCAAAGAACAATAAGCCGAAACGCGGTATTGTTCTCAGTGTTCCGCTTTTCGTTTTCAGCGCACAAGGAGATATAAAAAGCATGCAAAAACAAGCAACAACATTAGAAGGTGTATATATTATCACGCCGCAGGTATTCGGCGATAACAGAGGTTGGTTTTGCGAAACCTACACAGTTGAAAAGTTTCATCAAATAGGAATAGACACGGTTTTTGTACAAGATAATCAATCCTATTCCAAAGGAAAAAATACCATCAGAGGCTTACATTTCCAAAATCAGCCGGCGGCGCAGGTAAAATTATTGCGCTGCACGCGCGGTAAAATATTGGATGTGGTGGTAGATATCCGCAAAGGCAGTCCGCAATACGGTAAGTGGCTGAGTGTGGAGCTTTCCGCCGAAAATAAAAAAATGATTTATATTCCCAAAGGCTTTGCACATGGGTTTTTAACCTTGAGTGAAGATGTGGAAGTACAGTATAAAGTCGATCATCTCTACAGTCCGGAGCATGACCGCTCGATTTTGTTTAATGATCCGGATATCGGTATCGACTGGGGTATCGAAAACCCGATTCTGTCCGAAAAGGATTTAAAGGCACCGCTGTTAAAAGAGAGCGATGTTAACTATGTTTTTGGAGAAAACTGTTAGTTTATGGAAAAAATACTTGTTACCGGCGTTGCCGGTCAACTCGGTAAAGATGTTGTTGATGAACTCAACAGCCGCGCCATTCCCTGCAAGGGGGTAGATGTCGGTGATTTTGATTTAACCGACAAGGCGCAAACCGACCGCTATATCAGAACTTTTCAACCCACTGCCGTGATTCACTGTGCGGCATATACCAATGTGAATGCGGCGGAAGAGAATGAGGATATATGCCGTAAGGTCAATGTAGAGGGCACCGCACATGTTGCCGAAGCGTGCAAATATTTGCAGTGCAAGCTTATTTACATCAGCTCCGATTATGTTTTTGACGGCAGCGGCGATACACCGTGGAATGTGGAGGATGAAATCTGTCCCATTAATGTGTATGGCAGCTCAAAAGCAGACGGTGAGGCAGCGGCGCGTATCAATCCGCAAACCTTTGTGGTGCGCACTTCTTGGGTATACGGGCTCAATGGCAATAACTTTGTTAAAACCATGATAGCACTGGGTAAGCAGAAAACAGAGCTGAATGTGGTTGCCGATCAAATCGGGTCACCGACCTACACTAAGGATTTGGCGAAGCTGCTCGTCGATATGGTTCTGACCACGAAATACGGCACCTATCATGCGACCAATGAGGGCTTTTGCTCGTGGGCGGAATTTGCCGCGGCGATTATGAAAGAGGCAGAGCTCGCTTGCCGCATTGTGCCGGTGGGTTCTTCGGCGTATCCCTCGCCGGTAAAAAGACCGCTCAATTCAAGGCTTTCCAAAATCAGCTTGGATTTTGCATCCTTAAACCGTTTACCGAACTGGAAAAATGCACTTTCAAGATATATATTGGAATTGCGTGAAAATAACCAATTATAAAAAGCAAAGGATATTTGAACATCTTTTCATCATCTGATTATGACAAAAAGGTTCAAATATCCTTATTTATTGCCTGCCGCATGCAAATCGGCGGACAAAATAACCTGATAAAGGCATAGAAATGAAAAAAAGAGTCATTCTAATTTGCTGTGCGCTGCTCTTAGTTTTAGGGGTGAAAATCTTTGCCCCCGAAATAAAAGGGATGTTGGTTAAGCCGACAGCCTATGCTGCAGAGCAGGAAACCGCACACAGTGTAACAATTAAAAACAATCAGTATCTTTTCTTCGGCGCATATAATGATGAGCCGATTTTATGGCGTGTTTTGGAAGTAAAAGGCGGTAAAACCCTACTTCTTAGCGAAAATGTTATCACCTTTAAAGCCATGAATGCGGCGGATGCACACCACCGCTACGGCAGCAGTGATTATGAAAGCTCCACCATAAAACAGTGGCTTAACAGCACCGGCACCGTGGAATATACGCGGGCTGTTCCGAGTAAGGAAAATGTCTATCTATCCTATAATGCGTATGCGGAGGAATCGGGCTTTTTAAGTGATAATCATTTTAGTGCCGCGGCGCGCGCCGTGATTGCGCAAGAGGGCGTTTTTCTACCGGAAGAAGCGCTTTTAAAACAGTATTTGAGTGAAGAGGAACGCATAAAATACCCGAGCGCCGGCGCAGTAAAGCAGGATGAGGCGCCGTTTGTCAGACCGGCATCGCAAGGCGTATGGTATTTTACCGCAAGCAAAAATGAGTATTCTTCCATGAGCGTGGTGGCGGTGACCTCCTCGGGCGGGTTTTATAAAACCCCGGCGAATGACGGCACCTGCGGCATTGCACCCGCAATGAAATTAAAACAAACCGCTTTGCCTTGCACAGGTGGAGAAGGGACAAAAGATTCACCCTATTATGTTACATTCGATTAAACAAAAATTTCATAAATTTGCCGAATACCCCTATGCGCCGGTGGTTGTTTTTGCGGTATGTATCACATTGTTTTATCTTCTGTTTACAAGGCTTTTGCCAAAAACGGATGATGGCAATTTTTTAGCTGCCGCTTTTGAGGAAGGCTTTTCCTACAAGGCGTTTTTAACACAGCGCTATGAAGAGCTTTCCGGCAGAACCATTATCGAGTTTTTAACTATGTTTTTTGTGCGCAGAAACATCTTTTGGTGGAAGCTGATGTGTGCGGCGATTTATACATACCTTGCGGCATTTTTATGCCGTTTGAGCAAGCTGTTTAGCCGCAGCGAGGACACCCGCGGCAGCTTTGTATTTTGCTGTTGTGCGCTGTTTTTTATGATTGTTTCGTGCATCAATTCATCGGCATTTTGGTTTAGCGCTTCGTTTACTTACCTTGTGCCGCTGTTCGGCGTGGTTTGCGCGCTCGCACCGGCAGTATTTCACTGTTTAGGGGAAGAGGTGCGCCTAAGCACTTGGCTTTGCTCCGTTCCGGCGGCAGTGCTGGCGGTTTCACAAGAGCAGGCGCTGGCAGTGTTTTTGTTTATAGAAGCGGTGTGCATCGTGTACTGCGTTGCAAAAAAGAAGTGTAAGGTGTTTTTATTCATCGATTTTATCATCGGTGCATTCTTTTCTTACTATTTATTGCATGCGCCGGGTGTGCGCAGCCGTATAGCATTTGAGGGCGAAGAGTTTCCCGCTTTTTCCGAGATGAATGTACTGCAAAAACTCTTTTGCGGTACCACGGTCGGTATAGCTCATACCGTGTATTTATCGGTCTTTTTGTTTGCATTTGTTGTCGCTTTGCTGTGCTTACATCTTTATTACCGCAGTGAGCAGCGCTCAAAATGGATTAAATACTCTTTCTTTGTCTTTCTCGGCGTGATACTTTTTTGCCATCTTGCGGCAATTATTCTGGAAAAAGGCTTGGCACATCAAATTGTGCGCAGCGCCTATTTGAATCAGGAGTTTTCCGCATCTTTCATCATTTTGGCTGCGGGCGGCATCGCGGCGGTTATTTATGCGGCGGCTTTGGTGGTGATGTACTTAAAAACCAATGTGCGCCTTGGTATGTGTGTGCTTGTTTTGTTGTGTGCGGCAGCAGGCTGTGCACTGGCGATGGGCTTTTCATCGTCTATATTTGCATCGGGACAGCGCGTATTTTTCATCGGCAATATGTTGATAAGCTTTGCGGCAGCACTGTTGTTTGCGGCACTGCCGACAGGAAAAATGCGCGGGGGCTTATTAAAACTTGCAAAGGCTTATGCAGGGGTTTTTGCCCTCGTAGAATGTATCGCATTTATCCTTATTGAGCATCCGTTAATGGGATGACAAATAAGGATTTGTCGAGGTCTATGACCTCGCAAATTCCTTATTAAATGAATAATTAATAATGAATAATGAATAGTTAAGGGCGACACATTCGCACTTGATTATATCCCCCTCTGTCGACTATGTCGACATCTCCCCAAAGGGGAGAAATGGCTTAATTTCAGCAAAAATCATCAAATATAAGAATAACACAATTCTTTATCAATCGGGTGAGGGTGTCCCTCCCTCAATTATTCACTATTCATTATTCACTATTCACTCAAATAAGGATTTGCGGGCTCAAAAGAGCCCGACAAATCCTTATTTGGTTGACACAACCCATAGATATATGGTATAATACTAATACTATTTATAGTATGGGGGATAATGTAAAATGAAATGTCCGTATTGTGCTCATGACGAGAGCAAGGTTATCGATTCCAGACCGACTGAAGAAGGCGAAAAGATCAGACGCCGCAGAGAGTGCCTGCAATGCGGCAAGCGTTTTACCACTTATGAAGTGATTGAATCCGTTCCCGTTTTGGTTGTTAAGCGCGACAAATCCAGAGAGGCGTTTGATGCACAAAAGCTTTTAAACGGTATGCTGCGCGCATGTGAAAAGAGACCGGTGGAATATGCCACCCTTGAAAAAGCCGTAAATGAAATTGAAGCGACCATTCAAAATTCGTTTGAGCGCGAAGTTACCAGCGAAAAAATCGGTGAGCTTGCCATGGATAAGCTTAAAAACATCGATGAAGTCGCTTATGTGCGCTTCGCTTCCGTTTACAGACAGTTTACAGATGTCAGCACCTTCATTGCAGAGGTAAATAAGTTATTAAATAAACAATAATTTCTTTTTCATTTTAAAACAGTATTCAATTTTGATTGAATACTGTTTCTTTTTTTACCAAATATATTTTTCCCCCGGATGTCAAAAATAAATAGAGGGTGAAAATATTTGAAAAATATCAGAAATTTCCTGTCGTTGTTTTTGGTAATTCTGTTTGCGGTTTATGTGAGCAATTATGAGGAAAGTACGCAAGCGGCTGCCGATTTGAGTGTGGATACGGTGACTATCAGCGGCGAGAGTTTCGGCATCAAAATGCATACACAGGGTGTTTTGGTGATATCGACTGCCGAGGTGCAAACCGAGAAGGGAATTTGCACGCCGGCAGAGCAAGCAGGCTTTCGTGCCGGAGATATCATTACGGCAATCAACGGTAAACGCATTGATAATTGCGCGCAGGTTTCGCAGTTGATTGAAAAAAGCGGCGGGAAAGAAATTATTATTGGTATAAAAAGAGGCGAAAAAGAAAAATCGGTTGCGCTTACGCCTGCGTTGTGTTCTTCGAGCGGAACCTACAAGGCGGGGCTATGGATTCGCGATTCCACCGCCGGTATAGGCACAGTAACTTTTTTTGATAAACAAGGCAATTTTGCCGCATTGGGACACGGTGTAACGGATGTAGATACCGGCACGCTTCTGCCGCTGAAAAACGGCGAAGCGGTCAGTAGTGATATTATCGGTTTTTCGCAGGCACAAAATGGTAAAGCAGGAGAGCTTTACGGCGTGTTGGGTAGCGATACCATCGGTAAAATTACCAAAAATACGGATGGCGGGATATACGGTAAAGCACGCTCCGCTGCGATTAGCGGCAAGTCTTTTCCCGTAGCGCAACCTAAAGAGATTAAGCGCGGAAAAGCAAGCATTATTACCACCATTGATGATAAGGGACCGCAGGAATTTGAAGCGGAAATAGTCTTTGTTTCGCGCTTAGGCACATCCTATAAGGATATAATTGTGAAGATTACGGATGAAGCTTTGCTTGAGCGCACCGGCGGTATTGTGCAGGGAATGAGCGGCAGTCCCATCCTGCAAAACGGCATGTTTGTCGGTGCTCTGACACATGTATTTTTAAATAAACCCGATACGGGTTATGCCGTGTTTGGCTATAAAATGTTAAACCTGGCAAAGCAGTAAATTATGAAGCAGTAACTATTGAAGCAGTGGCAGTTCTGCCACTGCATTCTTTTTTGAACAAAAAACAGAAAAATACGCACAAAAAATAAAAATTCCCAAAATTTGTAAATTTTTTCGACAAAAAACTATTGCCAAAATTTCCCAAATATGGTAAAATCTGGGAAAATTGATTCGAGAGGAGTATGTTTATGAATACTAAAATAAAGGTTTTGTTAGCGGATAATACCGAAGATTTCGGCATGCCCTGCGCCACGGCATTGCGCGGCTTCGGCTTGGATGTTATCAGCGTGGAAAAAGAGGGAAGTGCGCTGCCTTCGCGGGTGCTCGAGTATGCGCCCGATGTGTTAATTATGGATGCATTTATGGCGGGCATGGATGCCATCGGCGTGTTGAAAAAGTTGAAAAGTGAGAAGGAATTCAAGCAGCCAACCGTGATTGTGCTTTCGAGTGCGCACAGCGATAAGCTCAGCGCGCAAATTTTGGCTGCCGGTGCCGATTATTATTTTATCAAACCCATTGATTATGCGGTTCTGTCCCAGCGCATTTCACAGCTTGTTGCGTGGCATGCGGATGCGCCCGGCGGCGCACAAGGGCGCGATTTAGAGGTTATGATCAGTGAAGTACTGCACCAAATCGGTGTGCCGGCACATATCAAGGGTTATGCATATTTGCGCTATTCCATCATTTTGTGTACAACCGACAACTCCATGCTCGGCTCCATTACCAAAATACTCTATCCCACGGTTGCCAAGAAATTCCACACCACGCCTTCGCGGGTGGAAAGAGCGATTCGCCACGCCATCGAAGTGGCATGGGATAGGGGAGATGTGGATGTGCTCATGTCCTATTTCGGCTACACCATTCAATCCGACAGAGGCAAGCCGACCAACTCCGAATTTATTGCCATGATATCGGATAAACTGCGCTTGGAAATGAAGGTGACGGCGTAGACAAATAAGGATTTGCGGAGCCCTTGCGGCTCCCAAATCCTTATTTGAGGGAAGAGTGAATAGTGAAGAGTGAAGAGTGGTGGCGAAACTGCGTTTCGCATTTTAAATTGCAACGCTGTGCGTTGCCACCAAAACTCCACTCTCCACTCTCCACACTTCAAACTTTTAGTGCGGCATTTGCCGCACTTACAATCGGGTGAGGGCGAAGCCCTCCCTTAACTCCACTCTCAACTCTCCACTCTCCAAACTGCAGAGCAAAACGCGTTTTGCTCTGCCCGACAAATCCTTATTTGTATGCCTGTTGTCGAATATTACTTATTATTGTGCAAAAAAGGGATACTTTTTGTATCCTTTTTTTGTTGCGAAAAATTAATATATATATTATAATATAAAAAATAATGTGTATAATGGAGGAGTATGGCGTGAAGGGTGCTATGGTATCAACAACCGAATTAGAGCGGCAAAGAGAATTTGCGGCGCTCGTTTCGCATCTGCTTGAAAGCCGCTATGCGCAACCTCCGAAAGCCTATGTGCATACCTACGGCTGTCAGGGTAATGTGGCAGAGAGCGAGCACATAGAGGGCATGCTCGAGGAGATGGGCTATGTCCTGTGTGATGATTTGGCAGAAGCCGATTTGGTGCTGTATAATACCTGTGCCATTCGTGAACATGCCGAGCATCGTGTGTTCGGCAATGTGGGCGCGCTTAAGCACTACAAGGCGCGCAAAAAAGGCATGATAATCGCTTTGTGCGGCTGCATGGTGCAGCAAAGCGCCGTGAGTGAAAAGTTTCAAAAGAGCTATCCGTTTGTGGATTTGATTTTCGGCACACATGTCAATCACCGTTTACCCGAATTTCTCTATACCGTGCTCACCGGAAAAAAGGTGTGCTGTACCGATGAGAGTGACGGTGTGATTGCCGAGGGGCTTCCCATTCACCGTGACGGAGCGTTTAAAGCTTGGCTTCCGATTATGTACGGGTGCAATAATTTCTGTTCGTACTGTATTGTGCCTTATGTCAAGGGCAGGGAGAGAAGCCGCAAGGAGTGCGATATCCTTGCCGAGGCAAAGGAGATTATTGCCGCCGGTTATAAAGAAATCACACTGCTTGGGCAAAATGTAAATTCTTATGGCAATGATACCGGTGAGGATACTTCCTTTGCGGCACTGCTTCAAAAGTTAGATGCGCTCGAGGGCGATTTTAAAATTCGCTTTATGACCTCGCACCCGAAGGATTGCACAAGGGAATTAATTGATACCATCGCGCACTCAAAGCATGTTTCGCATCACCTGCACTTGCCCTTCCAATCGGGCAACGATGAAATATTAAAAGCGATGAACCGCAAATACACGCGTGAAAAGTATTTGGAATTAATCGCGTATGCCAAACAAACCATCAGCGATTTGTCTCTGACTTCCGATGTCATTGTCGGCTTCCCGGGTGAAACCTACGAGCAGTTTTCGGACACCCTTTCATTGATAAGAGAGGTGGAGTTCACTTCACTGTTTACTTTTATCTTTTCCCCGCGCGGCGGCACACCCGCGGCTAAAATGGACGACCCTGTTTCGGCAGAAGAAAAGGGAAAGTGGTTTCGAGAGCTGCTGGATGTGCAATCAGAAATAGCCTCTAAGCGCACCGCCGCCATGAAAGGCAATACCTACCGCGTGCTCGTGGAGGAGCCGGGCAAAGAAGCCGGGCATTTGTGCGGCAGGACCGATGCAAATGTCATCATCGATTTTGAGGGTGATGAAAGCCTTATCGGGCAGTATGCCGATGTGAAGGTGACGGAGAGCCTGACATGGATTGTAAAAGGAGACCTCGACAAATAAGGATTTGTCGAGGTCTACGACCTCGCAAATCCTTATTTGAAATTTTGAATTTTGAATTATGAATTTTGAATTGTGGGCGGGACACCCGCACCCGATAATATTATAACTACGCCGCTTGCGGCTTCTAATGGGTAAGGGCGGAGCCCTTCCTTAATTCAACATTCAACATTCTTAATTCATAATTGCTGTTCATAGAACAGCGCGACAAATCCTCATATAACAAAATAAAACAAAAAGGAGAAATAAAAAATGGCAGATGTAATTAAAATTGCAAGAGAGTTGGGCGCAGCCTTGCAAGAGGACGAGCGCTACAAAGCATTAATGCAGGCAAGAAAAGTCAATGATGAGGATGAAGCATTGCAAAACCTTATCGGCGAGTTTAATATGATTATGCTCAAAGCACAGCAGGAGGCGGAAAAAGAAGATAAAGATGAAGCCAAAATGCAAGTGTATAATCAGCAGTACATGGATGCCTACCAAAAAATCATGGAAAATGAGAACATGCGCGCTTACCAGGCGGCACAAACCGAGCTTGAAAGCGTTGTCAACACCGTAAACGGCATTATCGCCATGAGCTTAAACGGTGAAGACCCCATGACCTGTGACCCGGATGCACAAAACTGCACCCATGATTGCAGCAGCTGCGGCGGTTGTCACTAAGCGTGGCAGCGCCACGCTTAGTGGCAGTGTGAAATTTGTTATTTGGAGGAAGAAAAGTTGGCAGATTTATCACCGATGATGCGTCAATATTTTGAGATAAAAGCGGATTATCAAGATACCATACTCATGTTTCGCGTGGGCGATTTTTATGAGATGTTTTTTGATGATGCCAAGCTTGTTTCAAAAGAATTGGAACTGGTCTTGACCGGTAAGGACTGCGGGCAGGCAGAGCGCGCACCCATGTGCGGCGTGCCTTTTCATGCGGCAGACAATTATATTGCGCGCTTAGTGGCGCGCGGCTATAAGGTTGCCGTATGCGAGCAGGCGGAGGACCCGGCGAGCGCAAAGGGAATTGTGAAGCGTGAAGTCATTCGCGTTGTTACCCCCGGCACCACCTGCGACAGTGCGGTGCTCAAAGAGGGAGAAAACAATTATCTTTGCTGCATGTTTGCCGAAGGCAGAAAAATCGGCATTTGCTTTTGCGATGTTTCCACCGGTACTATGCTGGCGAGCGAGTTTTCCAAAAATGCCGAAAATGAAGTGATAAATGAGCTGGCAAAATATCAACCTAAAGAGATATTGCTCAATGCGAAATGTTTGGAGTATAAAAAAATCAAGGTGCTCATTTCCGAGCGGTTAGACTGTTTGGCGGATGAAGTGCCGAATGAAGCGTTTGCACCCGATATCATGATGAAAAAGGTGCTTTCTCATTTCAATGCGCCTGCGCTCGATGCGCTGGAGCTGGGTGAGAAAATGCTTGCGGTGCGTGCCGTGGGCAAAGCGCTTATCTATTTAGAGCAAATGCAAAAAACCGACCTTGCGGGCATTACCCGCTTGGAGGTGTATTCCTCTGCACAGTTTATGCACCTGGATGCAGGGACCATGCGCAATTTGGAATTAACCGAAACCATGCGCACCAAAGAGAGTAAAGGCAGCCTGCTGTGGGTGATGGATAAAACCAAAACCTCCATGGGCAAGCGTAAGCTGCGCAGTTGGGTGGAAAGACCGCTGTTGCGCAGTGTTGATATCAATAAGCGCTTGAATGCGGTGGAGGAATTGTACAGCAATATTGCCGTGCGCGAGCAGCTGCGCGAATTGCTTCACGGTGTGCTCGATATTGAGCGTATTATTACCCGCATTGTTTACAAAACCGCCGGTGCAAGAGAGCTTAGAGCCATGGGGCAGGCAATATGCACGCTCCCGAAGGTGAAAGAGCTGTTGGCGCAGTGCCGCAGTGAGATGTTATGTGCCTGTGCCGCGCAAATCGACCCGCTCGATGATATTTATGCACTCATTGACGCGGCGATTGCAGAGGAACCGCCGGTCAGCATCCGTGAGGGAGGCATGATTAAAGCCGGCTTTAATGCCGAGCTGGATAATTTGCGCGATATCATGGAAAACGGGCAGCAGTATTTAAGCAAAATTGAAGCTGCCGAAAAAGAGAGAACCGGTATCAAATCCCTAAAAATTAAATATAACAAGGTTTACGGCTACTATTTGGAGGTAACCAATCTCTATAAAGATTTGGTACCGCAGGATTATATTCGTAAACAGACCTTGACCAATGCCGAGCGCTATATCACCGAGGAATTAAAAGAGTTGGAAAACCGCATTTTAGGCGCAAAGGAACGCTCTATTCAGTCAGAAGGTGAAATTTTTGCACGCGTGCGCGATAAGATTGCCTCACAGCTTGAGCGCATCCAAAACACAGCGCAGAGCATCGCCGTGAGTGACTGTATTCAGTCGCTTGCCACGGCTGCGGTGGAGTCTGATTTCCACCGACCCGAGGTCAATGATGGCGAAAAGATTATCATTAAAGACGGCAGACATCCTGTTGTGGAAAAAATGATGAAGCAAACACCTTTTGTGCCGAATGATACACTGCTCGATTGCGGTGAAAATCGTATGATTATCATCACCGGTCCCAACATGGCGGGTAAATCCACCTTTATGCGTCAAGTGGCGGTCATCACACTCATGGCGCAAGTCGGCTCTTTCGTGCCGGCAGGCCGAGCGGAAATCGGTGTGACCGATGCAATTTTCACCCGCGTAGGTGCATCGGATGATTTAACCTCCGGTCAATCCACCTTTATGGTGGAAATGAGCGAGGTTGCCACCATTTTAAAGAATGCCACGAAAAAAAGCTTAATTATTTATGATGAAATCGGCAGAGGCACCTCGACCTTTGATGGTATGAGTATCGCAAGAGCCGTGCTCGAATATACTGCCGATAAGAAGCGCTTGGGCGCGAAAACCCTCTTTGCGACACACTACCATGAATTAACCGCAATTGAAAATGAAATCGAGGGTATTAAGAATTACAATATTGCCGTAAAGAAACGCGATGGGGATATTATTTTCCTGCGCCGTATCGTGCCGGGCGGCACCGATGATTCTTACGGTATTGATGTTGCCAAGCTTGCGGGCGTACCCAAGGCGGTTATCGAGCGCGCAAGCGAAGTGCTGCATGCACTCGAAAACGAGGGTTCGGAGCGCGTGATTATCAAAGAGGTGCAGCGTGATGAGACAGACCAAATGTCTTTTGCGCTGGCAGGCTCCAATGAGATTGTGGAGCAGTTGAAAGCGCTCGATGTCAACACCCTTACGCCGATTGAAGCAATGGAAAAATTATATGCGCTCAGTAACAGAGCGAAGGAAGAAATGTAGGAACACTGATGAATATTAAGGTAATGCCAAAGCATATGGCGGAGCTTATCGCTGCCGGTGAGGTGGTGGAGCGCCCCGCGAGTGTCATTAAAGAGCTCGCCGAAAATTCCATAGATGCCGGTGCAACCGCTTTGACAATTGAAATTCAAGGCGGCGGCAGTGCCTATATGCGCGTGAGCGATAACGGCTGCGGGATTCTCAAAGAGGATTTGCCGCTTGCTTTCACCACGCATGCAACCAGTAAAATCAGTACCGAAGCCGATTTGGAAAGCATCGGTACGCTCGGCTTTCGCGGTGAAGCGCTCGCGTCCATTTGCGCTGTCAGCAAAGTGGAGGTGTTAACGCTTGCCGAAGGTGAGCAAATCGGTACAGCGTATCATATCAGCGGCGGGGAGGAAATCCTGCTCGAGAGTGCCGGCTGCCCGAAGGGGACAACGGTCATTGTGCGAGATTTGTTTTACAACACACCCGCCCGCATGAAATTTTTAAAAAAGGATGTAACCGAAGGCAACTATGTTGCCTCTGTTGTCGATAAAATTGCGCTCTCGCACCCCGAAATTGCCATTCGCTTTTTGCGGGAGGGAAAGCAGGTCTTTTCCACCACGGGAGACGGAAATTTATATAACGCTATCTATGCCGTATTCGGCGGCGATTTTGCAAAAACACTTGTGCCGGTCGATTACCGCCTCGGTGCGGTTGCCGTCAGCGGGTATATTTCCAAGCCGCTTGCGTGCAGAGCCAATCGCAGCATGCAGTATTTCTTCATCAGCGGCAGGCAGGTTAAGAGCGTTACGGCGATGAGTGCACTCGAAAACGCTTATAAAAATTCTATTATGGTCGGAAAAGTTCCGGCTTGTGTGTTGCATATTGATATGCCGCCGGAGCTGGTGGATGTAAATGTTCACCCCGCCAAAACAGAAGTGCGCTTTGCCAATGAAAAAGCGGTGTTTGATGCGGTGTATTATGCATGTAAAAATGCGCTGATGGAAAAAGATACACCGAAGCAAATGCACATTGATAAAAAGATATTTGCCAAAAAAGACCCTGTTCCCGAGCAGCAGCCGCTGCAAGAGAGTGCGCATGTAAAAAGTGCTCCGAAGGGGGATTTTTGGACTTCTTTAAGCGCGGATGATTTTAAACAAGCACAAAAACCGCCGGTACAAACAGCACCCGAATCCGAAGCGGAAAGCGTTATTGCGCACCGGGTGCAGGCAGCTTCCCCGAAAGCGGAGTATCAAAGCCGCCGCGTGAATATTGATATTGAATTTGATGATGAGCCGGAGCAAACCGCGCCTGCAGCAGCGCCTGAGGAGAGCGTGCAAGCGCAGTCGGCACCGGCAGCGCCTGCCGAAACAGAGGATAACAGTCAGGCAGAAGCAGAGGAAAGCGCTGCCCCGCAAGCCCCGGAATTTCGCCTTGTCGGCGAGCTGTTTAAAACGTATATCGTTGTCGAGCAGGGGAATGAGGTTTTGTTTATTGATAAGCATGCCGCGCATGAGCGCATGATTTATGAGAGCCTCAAAGCCGAAGCGCATAAAGACCCGCAGATGTTAATGGAACCGCTCAGTGTGGTGCTTTCTAAAGAGGATTATGATGCCCTGATTGTCCATGCCGAAGCGCTCGAGGAAAGCGGCTTTATTTTGGAAGATTTCGGTATGGGTACCGTACTTGTCAGAGCATATCCTATGGTACTGGAGCATACGGATATAAAAGATATATTAGAAGAAACCGCAGGCTATTTGCGGCAAAACAAGCGCGATTTCACCAGTGAAGCGCTCGATTGGCTGTATCACAACGTGGCGTGCCGCGCGGCAATTAAAGGCGGGAATGTCAACTCACGCTTTGAGCTTGAACAGTTCACGGCGAAATTGCTTTCAATGCCCGATATTCGTTATTGCCCGCATGGCAGACCGGTGATGATAGTGATGAGCCGCTATGAGTTTGAAAAGCAGTTCGGAAGAGTATAACATTTCGGAATTTGAGGCGACAAAGCAGTATTATGTGCCGCTTTGCATCACAACCATTCGCATTAGCCGAGCAGCACAAAGTGCTGCGAACGCCAAGGTTCCGGCTAGCCCGACTCCCGTCGGGCTACCAACTCCAATTCTTTGATTTGGTCAGTTGGTCGGGTTCTTAACTGCTGATTTGCTAACAGCTAATAGACTGAGTAATGCTACATGGAACAGGAAACGAGTAAAAATAAAATAAAGATTTTAGCGGTGGTAGGTCCTACTGCGAGCGGTAAAAGTGCGCTTGCGGTGGAGCTTGCAAAGCGCTATGGCGGTGAAGTCGTGTCGTGTGACAGTATGCAGATTTATAAGCATCTGTGCATTGCCACTGCCAAGCCTACCGCGCAGGAAATGCAGGGAATACCGCATCACCTTATCGATTTTTTGGAGCCGACAGAAGCCTTTAGCGTGGCGGAATATGTACGCCTTGCGGGTGAAGTGATAGAGGATATTGCCGCGCGCGGCAAACTGCCGATTGTGTGCGGCGGTACAGGGTTGTATTTTTCGAGCCTGTTGCATAATATCACTTTTTCACCGGCGGGCAGTGATGCGGCATACCGTCGGGAATTGGAGGCGCGCGCCGCTACCGAGGGCGCACAGGCGTTACTGGATGAGCTGCGGGAGTATGACCCGCTCAGCGCCGAAAAACTGCACCCCAATAATCTCAAGCGCATTATCCGCGCTATGGAGCATTATAAATTAACCGGTCAAACCATTACCGAGCAAAATGAGCGCAGTCGCCGCTTGCCCGCGCGCTATGATGCGCTGGTTTTCGGCATCACCTTTGCCGACCGGCAGGCGCTGTATGAGCGCATCAACCGCCGTGTGGATGTGATGTGCAAGGCGGGATTAATCGAGGAAGCAAAGTGGTACTTTGCACAAGAGAATTTTGCCACCGCTTCCGCCGCCATCGGCTATAAGGAATTACAGCCGTATTTTGAAGGCGCTTGTGATTTGCCGACAGCGCTCGACAGCTTAAAAAAAGAAACGCGCCATTATGCCAAGCGGCAGTTAACATGGTTTAAGCGGGAAGAAGATATTTGTTGGCTTTATGCCGATGGACAGGATGTGCACTCGCTCGCCGAACAGGCAGCGCAGGAAATTCAAAAAAGAGAGTTTTTGGTATGAAAAAAGGTGTGAAAACAAAATATATCGGTGCCGTTGTCATTATTTTAGTGCTTTTTTATATCGGCTTTCAGGTGTTTCAAATCACCTATAACCCGATAAAAACCGTGACGGCCGATAAGGATGTTGTGTATGAAAGCATCACGCAGGATGCGATTTTTATTCGTGATGAAGCCGATATTATTTCCAAAAAAGGCGGTACCATGGTCTATAATGTGGAGGATGGTTCGCGTGTGGAAAAGGGCGGCGTAATTGCCACGGTCTTTTCTTCGGATGCGGAGGCAAATTCCTATGCACAGTTGAGTGATACCGAAAAGCAGATTGCCTACTATGAAAACATCATTTTGCAAAACACAGCGGGCAATTCCAACCTCGAAGTGATAGATTCGAATATTGAAAGCAGCATTAATGCCTATATCCGCACACTTGCCGCAGGCGATTTGAATACCGCGCGCGAGCAGAGTGCGGTCATGATTGACCATATCAATAACCGCAAAATCACGATTGGTGAGAGTATTGATGTAAACTCCATTCTCAATGAGCTGTATGCCACGAGAAAGAATTTACAGGCAAATATTACCAAGCAGGATGCGGTGGTATCCGAGGAAGCGGGCTATTTTGTGAGTAACACGGAGTTTTCCGGAACACCGGTGGATTATGAGAAGGCAACAGAGCTTTCCGTTTCCAACATTAACAGCATTTTGGAACAGCAGCAAAGCGAAGGCAACAAAAATTCCGTGGGAAAAATCATTAAGAGCTTCGATTGGTATATTGCCTGCGCGGTGGAGCGCAATGCCATTTCGGGCTTGGAAATCAACGATAAGGTCAATATCGGTTTTCCGCAGTCCGATGTGAGCGAATTAACCGCCTCTATTGCTGCTATTAATGCCGATGCCGAGAATGTCGATATGGTAGCGCTTGTTTTAAAGCTCGGCAATATGGATGAAAACATTGCAAGATTGCATGCGGGCAAGGTGGAAATCCGATTTGATAAATATGAGGGCATCAGAATTCCGAATGAAGCCATTCGCGCCGTTGCCGTGCAGGATGAGGAAACGGGCGAGGAGAGAACCGTTAAGTGTGTATATGTGCTTTCGGGTAATGTGGTTAAGTTAAAATTTGTTGATATAATTTATAACGGTGAAGATTTTGTGATTGCAAAATCCAACACCACACAAACAGGCTATGTGCGCCTGTATGACAGGATAATTATAAAAGGGGATGACCTGAGAGATGGAAAAATTGTTAAGTACAAACCGGCGAATTGAGATAGTTAAGGAAAACTATAAAATCATCAGTGAGCGGATTGCCGAAGCGGCGGTAAAAAGCGGCAGAAACCCCGAGGATGTGCGCTTTATGGCGGTGACCAAAACCGTGGAGCCCGTGTTAATTAATACGGCAATCGAGCAGGGGATTACCCTTATCGGCGAAAACCGTGTGCAGGAGTTTTTGGGCAAGGAACCCGATTTGCACCTGGAGGGTGTGGAAAAGCACTTGATCGGGCATTTGCAAAAGAATAAAGTGCGCCAAATTGTCGGAAAGGTCGATATGATTGAATCGGTTGACAGTGTGGAGATTGCAAAAGAGATATCCAAGCGTTCCGAAATGCAGGGCATTACCACCGATGTGCTCATTGAGGTCAATATCGGTGAGGAAGCCTCCAAATTCGGCTTTGCACAGGAAACACTCGAAGAAAGTTTGGCGGAAATTGCACTCTTACCTGCCGTGCGGGTGCGCGGAATGATGTGTATACCGCCGATTTGTGAAACAAAAGAGCAAAACAGGCAATTTTTTTCGCAAATGAATAAATTATACATTGACTTTAGCTCTAAAATATTTAATAATATAAATATGAATGTTCTCTCAATGGGCATGAGCGCGGATTATTATGAGGCAATATTGGAAGGCTCCAATCTTGTGCGTGTCGGCTCCGCCCTGTTTGGTGAGAGAATTTACAGATAAGTGAATAAAATACTGCGTTTGAGCATGGAGGTATAGAATGAGTTTTATAGACAAAATTAAAGATCTTGTAAATGTTCCGGATGATGATTATGAAGAAGACGATTACATGGAAGAGGAATACGAGGTAGAAGAAGTTAAAAAGCCGAAACAGGAAAAGGCAAGCTTCCGTGCCCAACCGGAAAGGGAAAGAAAAACCACTGCTTCGGATTACAGCCGATTCAGTGAATCCTATGCAGAGCCGACCCGTGCTTCCAGACCGGAGCCGGAGCGTAATGATAAGCAAAATAAGGTAGTCAATATTCACACCACCACACAAGTGCAGGTTGTTTTGGCGCACCCCGAAAAGTTTGAAGGTGTCACCAAGATTGCAGACCATCTCAATAATAAGAGAACCGTGGTGTTGAATTTGGAAGCAACCCAGCGCGATACCGCCAGAAGAATTGTGGATTTCCTTTATGGCGCGGCATATGCCAACGGCGGCGAAATTCGCAGAGTTGCCGCAAGCACCTTTATCATCATTCCGCACAATGTTAACATTGTGGGTGACTTGATTGATGAGCTTGAAAACAACGGTGTATTTTTCAGTGAATAAAAATTATTACATATAGCGGGAGAATGAAAAAATGATATTGCCAAATCAAATTACAAATCATGAGTTTACTTACCAAAAAGGGATGTATAAAGCCAGTGAAGTCGATGAGTTTTTGCAGGAAATCGCGGCTTCTTATGACCAGACCTTCCGTGGGAACGGCGAGCTGGTAAAAAAATTGGGCATCCTTGCCGATAAAGTGGAAGAATACCGTGCGGATGAGGATAATATCCGCATTGCGCTTTTAGCAGCGCAAAAAGCGGGCAGCCAGTTGACCAAAGAGGCGAAAACCGAGGCGGAAAACACTTTGAGTGAAGCCAAAGAAAATGCCGATGCACTTTTGGGCGCCGCAAAGAAGGAAGCGGAGCAGACCGTGGCAGATGCCGATGCTTACAGCACCAAGGCAGTTGCCGAGGCTGACCAAAAAGCCGAGAGCACACTTTCACAGGCAAACAACAGCGCCAATGCCATTCTTGCCGAGGCAAAATTCAAAGCTGAGGCTCTCGTGGCGGAAGCGAGCGAGGAAGCGGCGCGCATTCGTGCCGATTATGAGCGCAATAAGAAAATCGAAGAAGTAGCTCTTGAGGCAATCAAAAAAGAGACTGCAAAGTTTAAGAGCGATTTGTTGGAAATTTACAGAGCGCATATTTCTTTAATCAATGAAATTCCCGCCTTGATTGAAGTGGATGAATCCGATTTTGAGGATGCGCCTGAAGAAGCAGTGGAATCCGCTGAGGAAGCACCGGCAGCAGAAGAACCCGCTGAGGAAGCGGAAGAGCCCGAAGCGCAAATCGGTGCACCCGAAGAAGTGCAGGAGCTTGAAGATATTGTGCTTCCCTCCGAGCAGGCATATGTGAGCGATGAGCAAGAGAGCGAAGAAGTGCCGGAAGCTGTCGAGGAAGAGAGCGAGGAAGAAGAGAGCGAAGAAGCCGATTTTTCCTATGATGCACCTGAGCAGGAGCTCGCCTATGAGCAGCCTGCCGCAGAAGAAGCAGCGGAAGAAGATATAAGTGTAAGCGAAAGCGATTTCGATTTTGATGATGAGGCGTTTGATGTTTCCGATGAGGAGCTCGAGCCGGAAGAAGAAATCGATGAAAACCAGTTTAGCTTTGATGATGTTATGGAGCAAACCGAGGAGCCGGAGCAGGAAACTGCTGCGCCGTATGTTCCCGAAGAGATTGCCCCGACAGCACCGGCTGTAGAGTTAGATAAACCCACCGCCGAGAGCGATGAAACAATAGATACCGAGGACTCTGTGTCCGCGCCTGAAGAAACACAGCCGGAACAAGAGGAAGCGGAGGAACAAGGCACTGCAAAGGCAGAAGAATCAAATGCCAAAGTCGCCAGAAGACAATCTTTTGAAGAGGCGTTTGCCGCTTTCTTTAATGATGATGATGCCGATGAAGATGATTTTTCCGATTTGGATGATTTAGAGGATGATGATTTTGACCTCGGCGATGACTTTGATGAAGATGATTTTGATATGTTCGGTGCAGATGATGATGCTGATGAAGAAGAGGATGATTCCCATAAAGGGTTTGGCAGACTTTTCAGAAGAAAATAATCGCACCGCAGCATAAGCAGCCTTGATTTTTGCAAATAAGGCGGACAGCGTCCGCCTTTTATATTGCAAAGAGTATGACTACCCAAAACGGAGGATAAAAAGAATGGATTATAAAAGTACCTTAAATATGCTCAAAACCGATTTTCCCATGAGAGCGGGATTGCCGCAAAGAGAGCCCGGTTTTTTGGAGCAGTGGTATGCCGAAAAAATATATGAAAAGATGATGGAGAAAAATGAGGGCAAACCCCTCTTTGTTTTGCATGACGGTCCTCCGTATGCCAACGGCGGTATTCATCTCGGCACGGCAATGAACAAGGTCTTGAAGGATTTCATTGTCAAATATAAAAACATGACCGGTTTTAAGAGTCCCTATGTTCCCGGTTGGGATACTCACGGACTTCCCACCGAGCTGAAAGCGCGCAAAAAGGCAGGTATCAGCGCCGATTCCACCATTTCCGATGTGGAGTTGCGCAAAATCTGCCGTGATTTTGCGCACCGGTATATTGATGAGCAGCGCAACCAGTTTAAGCGCTTAGGCGTATTGGGCGAGTGGGAGAATCCCTATATTACCCTGACTCCCGATTTCGAGGAAGAGCAGATTAAGGTCTTTTCCGAAATGGCACAAAAGGGCTATATCTACAAGGGTTTGAAGCCGGTTTACTGGTGTTCTGATTGTAACACAGCGCTTGCCGAGGCGGAAATTGAGTATCAGGATGACCCCTGCTATTCCATTTATGTCAAGTTTAATGTTAAGGATGATAAAGGCGTGCTTGCGGCATTGGGTGCCGATGTTGCCAAAACCTCGTTTGTGATTTGGACAACCACTACATGGACCTTGCCCGGTAACCTGGCAATCTGTGTCGGCCCGCGCTTTGAGTATGCTTTAATTAAGTGTGAGGATGAATATTTTGTCATGGCAAGCGAGCTTTGCGAGCAGGCTATGGCGGAGTATGGCAAGGAATATGAGATTATCGCTACCGTTAAGGGTAGCGAGCTCGAATATATCAGCTGTCAGCATCCGTTCTTAGATAGAGAGAGTCCGGTTATCGTGGGTGAGCATGTCACACTTGAAAGCGGTACCGGTTGTGTACATACTGCGCCCGGCTTTGGTGTGGAAGACTTCGAAGTGTGCAAGAATTATCCCGAAATCGGTATCGTGGTACCGGTGAACGATAAGGGTGTATTAACAAGTGAGGCAGGGCAGTTTGCAGGCCTTACCACCGATGAAGCCAACAAGGCGATTGCGGCGTATTTAGAAGAGCAGGGTAATCTGTTTGCTCTTAAAAAGATTGTCCACCAGTATCCGCACTGTTGGAGATGTAAAGAGCCGATTCTCTTCAGAGCGACCAGCCAGTGGTTTTGCTCGGTAGATGATTTTAAAGAGGCGGCTTGTGCGGCGGCAGATACTGTAAAATGGTATCCCGGTTGGGGACTTGAGCGCATCAAAAACATGATTCGCGAGAGAAAAGACTGGTGTATTTCCCGCCAGCGCAAATGGGGCGTGCCGATTCCGGTATTCTATTGCGATGAGTGCGGCAAAGAGATTATCGATAAGGATTTAATGGCAAATGTATCTGCCATCTTCGGTAAAGAAGGCTCCGATGCATGGTATTCCCATGAGGCGGATTACTTCATGCCGGCAGATTATCAGTGCCCGCACTGCGGTGCATCCGGCGGCTTCTCTAAAGAGAAGGATATTATGGATGTATGGTTTGATTCCGGTTCCTCTCACCGCGCTGTGTGCAAAAACAGAGAGTATTTAAAATGGCCGTGTGATGTGTACCTGGAGGGTGCCGACCAGTACAGAGGCTGGTTCCAATCCTCTATGTTAACAAGTGTTGCCACCACCGGTCAGGCTCCGTATAAAGAGGTCATTACCCACGGTTGGGTGGTCGATGGAAACGGCAGACAAATGCATAAATCTCTCGGCAATGGTATTGCACCCGAAGAGGTCATTAAGCAATACGGCGCCGATATTTTGAGATTGTGGGTGGCATCGTCCGATTATCATGCTGATGTCAGAATTTCACCCGACATTTTAAAGCAGCTTTCCGAGATTTACAGAAAAATCAGAAATACCGCGTGCTTCATTCTCGGCAATATCAGTGATTTTGACCCGAATACCGATATGGTAGAGGAAGCAGAGCTGGAAGAGATTGATAAATGGGCACTTTCGTCCTTAAATACACTTATCAAGAATGTCAGAGCGAGCTATGATAAGTACGAGTATCACACCATTTTCCATGCAGTGCATAACTTCTGTGTGCTCGATATGTCCAATTTCTATTTGGATGTGTTAAAAGACAGGCTTTATGTTGAAAAAGCGGATTCCGCAACAAGAAGAGCGGCACAAACCACCATCTATAAGATTTTGGATGCGCTTTGCCTGTTAATCACTCCGATTTTGGCGTTTACAGCGGATGAAATTTGGAAGGCTATGCCGCATGATGCTTCTCGTGATGCATCGAGCCCGCTGTTAAATGATATTCCCGAAGCGGTTGCTATTGAAGCGGAATTTATTGCAAAATGGGATTGCATTCACGCGATTCGTGATGATGTGAATAAAGCACTTGAGGAAGCGAGAAACGCCAAGGTTATCGGTAAGAGCTTAGAGGCAAAAATTGTGCTGCATGCCGAGGGCGAATTGCTTGCTTTCTTACAAGAAAATGTACAAAAGCTTCCGGCATCCTTCATCGTTTCCCAAGTGGAGATTGAGCAGGGAAGCGGCGCATTTACCGGCGATGTGGAAGGTCTCGGCATCACGGTGAAGAAGGCAGATGGTCAAAAGTGTGCGCGCTGCTGGAGCTATAGTGAGAGTGTCGGCAGCAATCCTGCACATCCCGAAATTTGTGACAGATGCGTCGGTATCTTAGGAGAATAACAAAGTATGAGTATACTTTATATTGTTATTATTATTTTACTTGTGGCAGCGGACCAGGGCACGAAGTACTTTATGAGCGTGTGGCTTAAGCCGCAGGAAAGCGTGGAGATAATTCGAGGCTTCGTGCGCTTTCGCTATGTGGAAAATGAAGGTGCGGCTTTTTCCATGCTCAATAATGCGCGGTGGTTTTTCGTTATTGTCACCGCAGTGTGCGTTATCGGGTGCTTTGTTGCGCTGTTTAATAAGCGCTTAAAGATTATATATCCCGCCCTAAACAGTCCGTTTTTAAAAACCGCCATTATTCTTATCAGCGCAGGCGGTATCGGCAATATGATTGACCGTATTTACAGGGGAACGGTAATCGATTTTATCGAGCCTACGTTTGTCAATTTCGCCGTGTTTAATGTTGCCGATATCTTTGTTACCTGCGGTGCGGCGATTATCATCATCTATTTAATCGTGGATATTATTTTTGATTTCGGGCAAAAGCGCCGCGAAATCAGAAATTATAAAAGAAGAAGATGAGTAAAACATTTCTTTTTACCGCCGATGAAAACAGAGCGGAGCACCGGCTGGATGTAGTGGTAGCATCATATTTCAGTGATGTCACGCGCTCGCGTGCGCAACAGCTTATAGCTGCGGGCGATGTGAGTGTAAACGGTAAGGCGCAAACCAAAAATTATAAAGTCAAGGCGGGCGACCGCATCAGTGTGAATACTCCCGAGCCGAAGCCGGTGGAAACCGAGCCGGAGGATATCCCGCTTGATATCCGCTATGAGGATGAGGATTTACTCGTTGTCAATAAGCCGAAGGGGATGGTCGTGCATCCCGCGGCGGGGCATGAGAGCGGTACACTGGTCAATGCGCTGTTATATCATTGCGGCAAATCCCTTTCGGGTATAAACGGCGAGCTGCGCCCCGGTATAGTCCACCGTATCGATAAAGATACAAGCGGCTTGCTGGTGGTGGCAAAAAATGATTTTGCGCATAACTCGCTGGCGCGGCAAATTAAAAACCATTCCTTTACAAGGGAATATGAAGCCGTGGTCTACGGTAATTTAAAAAATGATGAGGGCACGATAGATGCGCCTATCGGCAGGCATCCTACACAGCGCAAGAAGCAGGCGGTAACCGATATGCATTCACGCCACGCTGTCACGCACTATGAAGTGATTGCGCGCTTCGAGGGATTTACCCATGTGCGCTTGCACCTCGAAACCGGGCGTACCCACCAAATCAGAGTGCATATGGCACATATCGGGCATCCGGTTGCCGGTGATGCGGTCTATGGTCCGAAAAAAGTCATTACCGCTTTGGGCGGGCAATGCCTGCATGCGCGCTTGCTCGGCTTCGACCACCCCCGTTCGGGCAGGTATGTGGAAGTGGAAAGCGAGCTTCCGGAATATTTTGAAATGTTTTTAAAAAAATTAAAAAAAGTATAATACTTTATGAAATAAACCGTGTTTAATAACACAGGAGGAGATTCAATGGAGAAGACAGTATTGAGCGAATTGGAAAAAATGGCGTGTCAGGTGCGCCTGTCGGTCATTGAGGGTACTTTCAATGCCGGCTGCGGTCATCCGGGCGGCTCTCTCTCGGCGGCAGATGTGTTGGCATATTTGTATTTTAATGAAATGCGCGTATTTCCGTCTAATGAAAAGAGCGAAAACCGTGACCGTTTTGTGTTATCCAAAGGGCATGCTGCACCGGCACTCTATGGTGTGCTTGCCTTAAAAGGCTTTATTTCCCAAGAGGAAATTAAAACTCTCAGAAAGGTCGGTTCCACCCTGCAGGGACATCCGAATATCAAGACCCCCGGTGTGGATATGTCTACCGGCTCTCTCGGTCAGGGCATTTCCGCTGCATGCGGTATGGCGCTGGCAGGTAAGCTGGATAAGAGAGATTACAGGGTATACACCTTGCTTGGCGATGGCGAGATTGAAGAGGGCGAAGTGTGGGAAGCTGCTATGTTTGCCTCTTCCAAAAAGCTGGACAACCTTGTGGTTATTGTGGATAATAACAATTTGCAAATTGATGGTACTGTCGAAGAAGTCAATTCTCCATATCCTATAGATGAAAAGTTTCAGGCGTTCGGCTTTGAAGTGATTAATATTGATGGCCACGACTTTGAACAAATGGAACAGGCGTTTGCCAAGGCGCGCACCGTTAAGGGCAAACCCACCGCAATTATTATGAAAACAATCAAGGGCAAGGGAGTTTCCTTTATGGAAGATGTGTGCGGTTGGCACGGCAAGGCTCCCGATGCGGAACAGTATATCACGGCAATCGGCGAGTTAAGACTTCGCTTAGCGGAATTGGAGGCGTAAGGCATGGAAGAGAAGAAAGTAGTGAAAAAAGCAACCAGAGAAGGCTATGCCGAAGCGCTCAAAGAGCTTGCGCAGAGTCCCGATGTTATTGTGATGGATGCCGACCTCGGTGCGGCAACCAAATCCCTCACCTTTAAGAAATTTGCACCCGAAAGATTTTTTGATGCCGGCATTGCCGAAGCCAATATGATGGGTGTGGCGGCAGGTCTTGCCACCTGCGGCAAAACCGTGTTTGTTTCTTCCTTTGCCATGTTTGCCACCGGCAGAGCTTATGAGCAAATCAGAAACAGCATTGCATATCCGAATTTAAATGTAAAAATTTGTGCCTCTCATGCCGGTATTTCCGTGGGTGAGGATGGTGCGAGCCACCAGTGCATAGAGGATATTTCCTTAATGCGCTCTATCCCGAATATGGTTGTGATTAATCCTGCCGATGTGGTCGAGGCAAAAGCGGCAGTGCTGGAAGCGGCGCACCATGAGGGTCCCGTGTATGTAAGGCTCGGCAGATTGGCAATCCCCACCGTGTTTAATGAAAGCTATCGCTTTAGAATCGGTAAAGGTCAAGTACTTGCCGAGGGTGATGATGTTACCATTATCGCCACCGGCTTAATGGTGGATGAAGCACTGCAGGCAAAGGATATTTTGGCAAAGCAGGGTATCAGCGCGCGCATTGTCAATATGGCAACCATTAAGCCGATTGATAAGAGCTTGGTTATCGAGAGCGCGAAAAAGACCGGCTGCATTGTTACAGCCGAGGAGCATTCCGTGATTGGCGGTCTCGGCTCCGCCGTGGCAGAGGTGTTGAGCGAAGAGTACCCGACTCCGCTGGTGCGTGTCGGTGTGGATGATACCTTCGGTGAATCCGGCCCCGCTTGGGAGCTGCTCAAAAAATATGGTCTTTCCGCAGAAAATATTGCCAAAAATGCGGCAATTGCCATTGCAAAGAAGTAATCATGCGTAGCTATTATAAACAAATAAAAATATTGGCGGCGATAGGCATTTGTCTTATCGCTGCCGTCTTGCTTACAGCGGCTTTCACACCCAAAATCGGTCAAAAGAGCTTTGAAAACAAAAGCGTCGATACCGCCGTGAGTACCACGGCGCCGGAGAGCGTGCAGCTCTTTCCGGTCAATGTGAATACCGCCACACAAGCGCAGCTGCAAACCATTCCCGGTATCGGTGAGAAAACCGCGCAAGCGATTGTGGACTACCGCGAAGCACATGGCGCTTTCGCCACCGTGGATGAGCTGCTCCAAGTCAGCGGCATCGGCGAAAAAACATTGGAGAGTATAAAGGAGTATGTTTGCGTGGAGTGAAAAGAAAACAACAAATCATCCTTACCATCAGACCGCTGAGCAGAGCAGCCTGTCTCGAATTGAGGTCACTGTTGTGCCATTTATAAGCGTAAAGTGGTTTTGCTTTACCAACCTCAATATGTAAAAACAAGCTGTCGGGCGCTTGCCCGACAGCGTTTTTAAGAAATTCTTATTATTTGTTAGAACCTGTATACTTCGCGATCATATTTTTAACCATTTGACCGCCGATGCTACCGGCCTGTCTGGAAGTAAGGTCACCATTGTAACCATTCTTAAGGTTTACACCAACCTCGCTTGCAGCTTCCATCTTTAAGCTGTTAAGAGCTTCCTTAGCCTGCTTGTTTGCCATTTCTTTTACACCCCTCTTTCCTATGCTTAAAACCAAGATTTACTTGCCGCGGCAATACATTCATC
>JAFWGH010000155.1 GCA_017512465.1 Clostridia bacterium | reverse complement strand
GCTCTTTTTAAGGATTCTACTATACTGTGCATAATTATCTAAATAGTATTTTTTATTGAATGTTATATCGTCGTTAAACGAATTGTTTGCCAAGTAATGCAATAATGAATAATCTGTTCCAAAAAAAGCATCACAGTTTTTACAAAAACACCCGTTAATTTTTACACACTCGTCTTCACTGATTTTTAAAGCATTGGTAAAATTTCGATTTAACGGCTTTGAACAAATCGGACAGAATTTCACTCTATAGTTGGTAACATAAATCGTTTTCGGCAAATGCTCAAATCGCACACGGGAAACCGAAACCAAGGTTAACTTATTCTCTTTTAAGTATTCTTCTATTCTTTTCATGATTTACCTCAATTTTATGCTTTAGTATATTATAAAACAATTTGTCAAATCTTACAACTCGAATAAGAGTAGGCACTGTCAGTACCTACTCTTATTTTACCGATTTAAGTCTCTAAACTATCTCCTTCATCTTGTTCTTCATCATTCTCATAGGTTGTATTCCTCGTTCTTTCAATAGCTGCTTGCAGCTTTATTAAGTATTCTTTTGTTTGTTGCCACTCTTTATATTCTTTCCCGGCGGTTGTAGCAAGTTTGGTGTTAATGATATCTTCCTGCTCTGCCAAATACCTGATTACTGCATTTACTCTCTCCACAACATCATCATACTGCTTAAAATAATACGGTATCATGACGGAAAAATCAAACATAGGCGTACACAGTCCCAAACAGTCATCTTGTTCCTCCGGTATTCCCAATCGAATCAGTTTTTTCATCTGTTCGAGGTAAAAATCAATTTCTTCATAATCTGCAATATTCTCAACATTTCCGCCAAGGCTTACAAATTCGATGATTTTTTCTTTTATGCGGTTTAAACGCATTTTTTCTTGCAACAAACCTGCTTCCCCCGCATCAATGACATCGGGGTCCAAAACCACTAAGGGAGTTTGAAAATTCATTCTTTCCAAAAAAGCCGACATGTCATCCTGCAATTCCAAAAGCTTCTCATACAAATCATTCCACTGCTTTGCTTTTTTGTTTTCTTCCCTGTAATCTACGATTGCCTTGCCAAGTGCAGCAGCAAACAAACCTTCCAAAAAACTCATCTTGTTTCTCCTTTACTGACATTTTTTGAATTGCCGTAACAAAAAGACTGCCCTGTAATCAGGACAGCCTTTACTTGATTATTTTGTTTGATTAATTCTTGATAATAATCGCTAATCTCGAAGCGTTCTGTGGAATCTTCGAAATTATCTTCAAATGTTTTGCTCCAGCTCATCAATTCACCCCCTGACAAAATACCGATTTTTTCCAAAGCGAAGAGAAAATGAAAGTCACTTCCCACTCATCTTCTGACGGCTCTACAGTGGTTTTAAGCGCACACTCTGTTAAACGAACGAAAGATTTACTGCTCTCAAATTCTATTTTTTCGAAACGACTGCTCAAAGCAACTGTCATTTGAATTTCATCCACAGACACAGAAAACATTTTTGCATCCGTTTCTTTTAAAAACGAATCAAACACACTACAGTACTGTTCACAGGCGGAGAGTTTGTCAACACTCAATTCCCAACAAGGCGCAAACTGTTTTGTTGCCTCCTCTACCACCATTTTCGCCGTTTCAAAACTTTTGTAAAGAATCATTAAAAACACCTCCAAATAATAATTAAAATTGCAAGCAAGTAAAAACTCACCTCCTTTTTTGCTTGCATTAACTCAACAGAGATTACTCAAAAAGTATCCCCTCTGCCTTTTAACCGCAAAGGGGGTACAACCCACACCACAAAGGGTGGCACAACCGCAAGCGTGACCGCTTACAACCTATACCGCAAAGGGTGAGGTTATCAAGGCGGTTGTGTCGTCCGTTAATCTACACCGCAAAGGGGGTGACACATTCGCAAGCGGTCGCTTGCTACTTTTGTTCCCTTTTTCCATCCCTAAAGCGAAAGTGCGGGGGTGATCGGGTCGGCGGTCGCCTTGCGGCTTCCAATCCCCACACTATATAAGTGACAGGGGGCAACTTACAAGCCCTGTGCTTGCTGTCACACGTTGCTACACTCTACAAATGGTACAGGGGAACTTGCAAGTCCAACTCTATAAGTGACACAGGGTAACTTGCAAGTAAAAAAACACAAGGCAGTGAGGGTGACCTCACTGCCTTGCTTCAAAATGCCATATTGGTTCCGAACAACATCGGGTGAAAGGAGGTGATGCTGCATGGAAGTGATTTATTTCATAATAAGTTAATACGATTTACCCTTTCAATCACAAAGGCTATGTAGCATATGGCATTTTTTAACGAGATAAAACTCGTTAAGCTGTTTCAATAATTTCATGGCGGAACAGTCCGCGCCGACCGGTCAAATCCTTAAAGGTTTCTTCGTCCGTACCGATTTCAACGGTATAATACGCCTTCTTCTCATCTTTCACCTCATCAAAGCCGATTTGCAAATCATACGGAAGCTTTTCAAAATAAGCCATTTCCAGATACTTGACTGCTTGATAAATGCTTTTTACTTTGATTTTTACCAAAACACTCTCTCCTTTCTTTTATATTGAAACAAAACGTTTCAATATATGATTTGTAAATTTTGCGTATATCTGCACCCGCTTATGCAGGTGCTTTTTTTCTGCGCGAAATTTACAACCTCTTTTATGAGTATACGTTTTTCCACATCCTTTGTCCAAGGAAGTGTTCCGTGGAACTGCGTTACTTGAAAGTTCCAATTAAAAAATCAATTATGATGAAAGGAGTACTTATGAGAGAGGTTTTTACCGAAATGCCACAGGACGAAATTCAAAGCAATCAACTTTCACACATCTATTGTGAGCTTGCCGAATTAGTCGGTATTGATGCTGCATTAAAAATACATGCCGCATACCGTGGTCAGCAAATCAATTTTCCCGTGAACTTATTCACAAAAGAATTTGTACAAGAACAAATAATATGTGAATATGACGGCACAAATGTAAAGCAGCTTGCTTCGAAATTCGGCTACAGTGAAAAGTGGATTAGAACAATTTTAAAAACGAAAGAGAGGAATTGAAAATGAAAAAAAATATCAGCAGTTTACTCATTGTAACACTCATCATCACTTTGTGTGCAGGTCTTTGTGCCTGCACACAAACCAAACAGGATAGCGATAAAAAAGTAACCACCGCACAAGAAGAAAAGCGCATTAACATTGCCGATTTACAGTGGGAAATTGCAAGCGGTATTATCAAGGAAAAAAGGTTTGCATTAATGAGTTTGACCAACGCAAGCGAATACACAATCACCGCATTTTCGCTAAGTATGACACTCAAGGCAGATAGTACCCCAGAACAGACAGATGCTTTCTTTGCTTCTATTGAAAAACTTGACATTCTCGAAAAAAATGAGTTTGAGAAAATCAAGGAGAATGAACCGCAAATACACTTTAAAAGTGATAAAGTTGTTAAATCCGGGGATACCTGCAAAAACATCCACTGCTACTACTTCACAGGCACCTACTATGTACGGGATGCAGCTGTTTGTGAAATGTTTGAACCCGATATAGCAACTGTTTCCTACATTAAAGACGGTAATATTGTCACCACAAACTATGACTTTAAGGAAAAAAGTTATTCTGATGATTCCGGTTCCGTTAAGGCTTTTGAGTGGAGCGAGAGCGCATTAGCAAAAGCGGTTCCGAAACCGACAGCGGAATATGTGGAACTTGTGACCGAGAACGATACAGCCCTGCACTTCACTATGCACGGCACCGCTAAAACAGACTTTCAAACCTATGTAAACGCCTGCAAAGAACAGGGATTTACAAAGGATGACAAAAACTATGACTATACCGAGTATTCCATGTACAATGCAGAAAATGAAACCGGCTATAAAGTGAGCATCAACTTTGACCCCGATGATGAAGAAATATCCGTTTCCGTTTATTCACCGGAGCATTAGATTTGAATTTTGCCTTTAGAACAACAATCCTAAAAGCCCTATGTATTGACACTGTAAAAGAATTATGCTAGAATATTTTTGATGTGATTTAGTGACGTACCGTATTTAAAAATCGAGCCTACTCGAGAAAGGAGGTACGCACATGAATATCACAGTTATCATTGACTGGAAATCAATCACAGCAATTGGTGTCTGTGCTGCCGGGATCATCTTATCTCATAAGATGAATGCCGAACAAGCAAAAGAAATCATCGACGATTCGATTAAAGTTCTTGGCACTGTCGGCATAAAAACAATTTCCGACTAAATCTCACATCAAGGTGCGCAATCATCTGGTTGCGCACCTTTTTCTAAATTAAAGGAGAAAAAGCACATGATTAATAATAAAACAGTAAAATCTATAATGGAAAAATACACCTCTAATTTTCTACTTCAAATAAAAAACGAGAAAAAAAGAAAACGTACGGAAAAGGAACTTCCTCATTCAGACTTCCCTGTCTTTAAACTTGGCAACCCTGAATTTTTTGAATATTTGTTTTTTCAAAAACTAATAGATGGCTATTTAAGAGAATATCTAATCACTCCTGCTTTGTGTGAACTGTTGTGCAAAAAAGGATATAGTACATCCATACTTGAAGAAAACTGTAAATATGGTTTAAAGGATTTTAATAAGACATTAAAAAACCGCTTATTGCCAGTAGATTTTGTAATTGAAGACCATGAACGCATTGGAATTAGATATAGTTGCTTAAGTCAAAAAGAAGCAAAGGATATAATCAAAGAATATAAGTTGAATCATATTGAAATCCTTGATTTTGAAAACACCAATTTTCGATATTCAGAAAAAAATGCAAGTATTCAAAGGAAAGAAACAAAATTATGTTTTCATAGATTTTTAAAGAGTTTTTTTAAAGTTTATTTAAATGAAGAAACATATGAGATTTTTTTTAATGAAATTTCCAATGCTGTTGAAATTGCAAATGCTATTATTGGTTTTGATAGTATACATACTTTATCACCTGCTTTTTTATGTGATTTTAAAATTGACACATTGACAAATATTTCAAAAATGTCTTTATGCGATTTGAAATTTCAAAAAACACAAGAAGTGCAAGAAGACAATAACTATGCTTTTACTCAAAAAGATTATCAAGTGCTGAAAGAACGTTTTATTGATAAGAAGCTTTTCTTATCACTTAATGGTAATGAAGACTTTGCAAAATGTTTTATCACTTCGGAGTACCTATTTAATGTTTTTAAAAAAGGAAACGCAGTTTTTTTTGATTACTCTGCAGTTGCCACAGGATATTTTAAATGTATTGAACTTCTTTTACAAAAAATTATTGAACTTGCTCTCAATTGTCACGGGCATGATGAGTTGTGGATTAAGTGCAGCAAAGAACCAAAGAATAAGAGTGATATTAACTACCAAAAAAAGAATAAATTAGTAAAATTCACCTATGAAAACCGGGAATGTTTTGCCACGGAAATGGGCAACCTTATTAATTTTCTTAGTCATCGCACAAACGGTTGGTATCTATCAAAGGACGGTATCAAAAAAACCTGCAAAGTTCTATCTGACTATAAAACATTTTGTAGAAACAGTCATTTTCACAAAGATATTATAAATGATATAAAAACAATCGAATCGATTCGTAATAATACCATAATTTGTATTTATTGTTTAATTGGAGGGTGCAAACTCACCGATACACCAATTAAGGACGGTGAGTATATAGGTGTCACAGATAATTCTTTTGACAGATTATTCCGAAAAATTAATAATTTGCCTTATTCTGTAAAACACTGTATCTTTCAATTTGATGAAAACGTAAAATATAAAGTAATCCCGTTACTTGACCAAGAAAGTCCTACCTATAGTCAATATGGCAACAACAACTCTCGGATTTCATTTGCAGTACACACTTTTGATGAAAACGTTCCTTTTGACGGGAAAAAGATTTACCTTTCACGTAATAATATGCCAGAAAAAATGTGGATAGAAACATTTGATGATGAAATAATTCAAATCGAATGGTAAAGTAAATATACTTTGCTTCCTAAAAAAGGATAATTCCTCTTTTATCATCCAACCCGCATAGCAGTTTTTCATCCAAAAAAATAGGTCAAAAAATGCGACGTAGTCGTTTTTTGGCAGTTTTTTGGCAATTCCCAATTTTTAAAACCCCGCGTTTTCCCTATACCTACGCCATTTTTGATTTTTGGTTCAACATTCATGATGTGCTGTAACCTTTATAAAAATAGACGTAAACTTTTTCGCTAAAATCAGAGTAAAAACGGCAAATTTCAGCAGTTTTTGTTGTTTATATTGCTATAAAAAATTGCCATTTAATTGTGTGTATTGCACAAAATAGTTACAAAGCTGTAACCCTGCCATGGTTGGTATTAGATACATATTTGCGTAAATTCATCGAAAAAATTTTATGATAAATCTTGGAAAAACGTGGAAAATTGTGCGACTTTAACAATTGGTGGCTTTTTTATTTGGTCAAAATCACAGTTCATTGTTCTAACCTTGACAATGGCACCTGCCGCGGCGCACACCATTGCCGGCGTTGTGGATGATTTAAAGGGTGATTTGAGCGATTTTGACCGCATTGTTACCGGTGACCTCGGGCATATCGGCAGTGATATTCTCTACAAATATCTGGAGCGCGAATATCACTTGGATATTCAGCCGCTTCACGATGATTGCGGCAAGCTTATTTTTGCGCGCGAAGCGCAAGATGTGCATGGCGGCGGCTCCGGCGCAGGGTGTTGCGCCTCCATGCTCTGCGCCCACTTCTTGGGCGCGCTCGCCGCAGGCGACCTGAAAAGGATACTCTTTGTACCCACCGGTGCCCTGCTCTCGGCAGCCACGGTTAAACAAGGCAGAACCATACCCGCAGTCGCTCACGCGGTCATTTTGGAAGCGAAGTAACTTCGCTTCAAATGCGGAATGCGGAATGCGGAATTAAAGGTGGCAACACTTTGTGTTGCATTAAAATGTGCCGCAAACGACACCACCCCACAACTTCACTCTCCGCTCTCCACTCTTCACACTATATAAAGGATTGATATTATGAACAAACTACCAAATTTTAATAAATATCTCACCGCCATTCGCGTGGCAAACGCCCTGCACACTGCCACATATGTGGCAGTCGCCGCACTGGCGTTAGTCAAAACAGTGCGGGTGTATAAAGAAATAGTGAAATGAAGAAACAAAAAATGCATTGAAGTGCCTTATTATATCCATATTTTTTCATTTTTCAAGTTAATTAGTGGAAAAGTTGTTTCTACAAAGCGGCGAGCTGATAGCTCGCCGCTTTTTGACAAGCAACGGAAAAACAGATATAATGTGAATAGAACAAAAAAAGGGAGGCATTATGGAAAAAAATCGATTAGAAGCGTTTAGCGATGGTGTGCTCGCCATTATCATCACCATTATGGTTTTGGAACTCAAGCAGCCGGTCAGCGACGGGCTCAAAGACTTTTTGGCGCTCGGTCCCACCCTGCTCACCTACTTTATCAGTTTCCTGTTTATTGCCATTTACTGGGTTAACCACCACCTGCTCTTTCAAAAGGCGGGACAAATCAATGTAAAAATACTGTGGTGCAATATTGCGTGGATGTTTGTAATGTCCTTTATCCCCTTTGCCACCGCTTGGGTCGGCACTTACCCGACTTCTTGGGCGCCGCTGTCTGTCTACTTTGCGGATATGGCGCTGGCATGCGTTGCCTTCCACCTGATGGCGGTGCTCATAGCGCACGAAAACGGCAAAAAGTTCAAACCCGGTGCGCGCAACATAATCAGCCTCATCACCTACTTTGCAGCGGCAATGTTTGGCGGCTTTTGCCCGATTGCGGCGTTCATTATCGTGGCGCTTGTCTCCTGCTGGTGGACAATTCCCGAGAAGAAATACGAAATCAAATAACCGCATCTGTCAAAGTAAAAATAATTGCGGTAAATTTTTCAAAACAGCAGAAAATACACTGTGATGCTTACTGTAACCACCGGTGAGGACTATCGCGGCGGTATCATCAAAAAGGAGAAATGGTATGGATAATTTGAATATGACACAAGAGCAAATGCAAAAAGAGATTGAAAGGATGCAGCGGGAAATCCAAGAGCAATTGGAAAAGATGACACCCGAAGAGCGCGCGCAGGCGCAAGCACGGGCGCAACAAGCCATACAAGACGATGCGGTTAAGATGCAAAAATTATTAGATGAAGGTGCCAAAATAGCAGCAGGTATCACACCCGCTGCGACAAAAAAACCGAAATTCTGCGGCAACTGCGGTGCACCCGCAGGCAGCGGCAAATTTTGCGAATTCTGCGGCTCTCCCCTTGCTTAAATAATCACAAACCCTAACCGCCGACAGGCTTCATCTGTCGGCGGTTATTTATCTTATTCTTTGCTGTTTGCCTTTGCGCTTTGGTTGTAGTATAATAAATGCAACAAATCAAAACTCGTGAGGATGATTCCAATGAACTATAAAATAATTGATAAAGAGCAGTACTACCGAAAAGGCGTGTTTCGCCATTTTACAGAGGATTGCAAATGTTCCACTTCTATGACGGCGAGAATTGATGTTACAGACCTTGTGCGCTATTCAAAACAGACAGAAACAAAATTTTATATCAACTTTCTTTATATCTTATCAAAAGTGCTTAATTCCCGCGAAGATTACAGGATGGGGTACACGGACGAATTAATCTGTTATGATGTCATTCATCCCACACAGTATGTTTTTCATGAAGATACGCAAACCTGCACTCCCGTATACTCAAAATACTATGATGATTATGACAGGTTTTATCATAACGCTTTACAGGATGTTGAAACGGCGAAACAAACAAGAGATTACTTATTGGATATGCCAAATCACCCCAACTGGTTTGATGCTTCTTATATATCATGGCTTTCATATGATTCACTAAATATAGAGTTACCGGACGGTTACCTCTTTTTTGCGCCGATTATCAATTGGGGTAAATACCGAGAGGAAAACGGCAGGCTGATGATGCCTGTCACTGTCCGCCTCAATCATGCGATTGCGGATGGGTTTTTAGTCGCAAATGTGTTTCGCCTCTTGGAGCAGGAAATAAAACTGTTTGCAAACCGGTAATAAAAAATGCCGATTAAATGAGGAAAAAAGATGAAAGATACAAAAATGCCAAATCCTAATACCATTCATCCGATTGCAGGATATGATAAGGAAATATATGTTAAGCCAACTATTCAAAATCCGAATATCCTTGTCGGCGATTTCACTTATATTACCGACAGGGAGTTTGAGAGCCACGTTACTCACCTTTACGAATGGAACGGTGACAAACTGATAATCGGTAAGTTCTGCCAGATTGCTTCGGGAGTTGAATTTATAATGAACGGTGCAAACCACCAAATGAACGCTGTCACCACCTTCCCATTCTATACGCTGGAAGGGTGGGATATGGATGCACCTGCAACTTCAAACTTGCCGCTAAAGGGGGACACCGTTATCGGCAACGATGTTTGGATAGGGCAAAACGCCGTTATTCTTCCCGGTGTACATATCGGTGACGGTGCGATTATCGGCGCGCAAAGCGTGGTTGGCAGCGATGTGGAACCCTACACGATCGTGGTAGGCAATCCTGCAAAGGTAATACGCAAGCGCTTTGATAATGAGATGATTGATGTATTGCTTTCATTCAAATGGTGGGACAAAAGCATTGAGCAAATCAATGCGCTCATTCCCCTTTTAACGAGTGACGATGTAAAAAAAGTGAAAAAAGAACTGGTAAAGCGTTTGAAATAGCGCTTTGCACGGAGGATGAACATTTGATAATAAGAGAATATACGCAAGCTGATTTAGCGGCAATGATTGCTTTATGGAACGAGGTTGTGGCAGAAGGTATCGCCTTCCCGCAGGAAGAATTGCTCACTGCCGAAACAGGCGCGGCATTTTTTGCTTTGCAGAGCTATTGCGGTGTGGCTGAGAATGGCGGTGATATTGTCGGCTTATATATTTTACACCCCAACAATGTCGGCAGATGCGCTCACATCTGCAACGCGAGTTATGCCGTGAGCGCTTCGTGCCGCGGGCAACACATCGGCGAAAAATTAGTGCTCGACTGTATTGAAAACGCAAAGCGGCTGGGCTTTAGAATTTTGCAATTTAACGCAGTGGTGGAAAGCAATATTCACGCAAGGCATTTGTATGAGCGCATCGGCTTTCACCAATTAGGCGTGATTCCCGCCGGCTTTAGGATGAAAGACGGTCACTATGAAAACATTTGCCCCTATTACATAGAACTCACCGAAAAAGACTAAACAGAAAAACGCAACCGCCGACAGGCTCCCCTGTCGGCGGGTTTTATTATGTCACATAATCTAATATCTTTTGCACTGTTTTTCATCACCTGTTTGCCTTTGCTTTTGGGTTGTAGTATAATAGCCTCACAAGGCTGTAGATGAATCAAAGATTCATCTGTTTTCGGAGAACAATGTGGCAGCAAAAAAAACAAAAAATTCATTGAGGTAATAAAATGATTTTTTATGCAACGAAAAAGACTTTTGAAAGATATAAAATTAAAGAACCGCATGAGTTCAGTGATGAAACGGCAAGAGATTTTGTAATGTCTCTTTTTGAACACCAAAAAGGTGACCCATATAAAGAGTGGGCACTTAAATTATTCTATTTCGACAGAAAAAAATGCATTGCGTGTGTCAATTTCGCAACGAAGCTAACCATTTTCTTGGTTGATATCAAAGTGAATGATTTGACTGAAATCGGCAACTATGTCGCTCACTATATTCAATACCTTTTTGAAAATGACGAGCAAATACAACCGTATCTTGAAAAATACATGACGGATATCCCTCTTTGCTTATTTGCGCCATTAAAGAATAAGAGTGCAATTGCAACTGTCAACCATGCCGTTACGGATTTTGCTTGTGACGGGTATCGCTTATCTGATTACATTGAAGGCGGTATTCTCAACACTCACCAATTGAATTATGATGCCAATTTTGATAATTTAACCACTGTAGCTATTAATGGCAGGAAAGAATATGTTTATCCCGGAGAATATTTCAAGCAATTAATTATGGAACACTATTCAGATTAAGCAAATATAATTCACCGCCGACAGGCTCCCCTGTCGGCGGGTTTTATTATGTCACATAATCTAATTCTTTTGTGCTGTTTCATGAAATTTCCACGAACACCTCCCACTCACCGCTGCGCTTGCCGTTCTTTTTATGAATTATTCGGCGGCATTTTGGTAGTCATCAATAATCGGGTACAGGTCGTTATACATATCCTGCGCCATTGCCACATTCTCGCCCAATTCCAACACCTTGCCGCGGGAATATTGCTCCCATGCAGGGAGTCCTCCCCCATTCGGGTTACCGGTTTTTACAAAATTCACCCAGTAGTGCTGCATGGTTTCGCTCAGCGCCAAATCACTTTCATCATAGAGCCACGCGTGGCGCCACAAGTTGCCGTAAGCATAAGGCATTTCTCCGCCGTGGTAGGCGCGCAGAGAGCGATTATTCTTTGTAAAACAGTATAAGTAAACAGGCTTTTCCTGCCCTGCCATATATTCCGACCAGCGGTAGTGCGAATAGGCAAACCAGGCACCGCTTAAAATATAATTATAGGTTCCCTTTGCTTCTCCGCCCATATCCACGGCAAGGGCATATTCGGGCTGTTTGCTGTCATAAGGGAACTGCTTTAGCGCTTCATCGGCGGCATTTCCTGCCGGGAAGAGTTTTTGCAGAGCTTCTGCATAGTCCGCCTGCTCCACCTTTTGCATGAAATTAAAAACATCTGCTTCGTGTGCATTAAAGCCGTTTAAAAGCGCGGTTTCATTGTTGTTCCCCTTTTCATAAGTGAGGTACGGCTGTTCGGCAATCGCATAGCCATCCACCGTCATGGCAGAGTTTTCATGCTGCGTTTTTACCAATTCTTTGGCAGGAATATCGCGCAGCTGCTCTATGGTTTCGCAGCCGAATTCTTTCATAATATCGCTGCCGGTTTGCTTTGCTTCTTCAAAGGAGCGAAAGGTGTGGAAAGGTTTTTTCGCTGCAATGCCGCTGCTTTCCGCAATGGCATAGCGGAAAAGTCCCTTCGCAAGCGGAGAAACGCACAGCGCATTCACGCTTGAGGAACCGGCAGACTCACCCGCAACCGTCACCTTTTGCGGGTCACCGCCAAAGGCGGCAATATTTTTTTGTACCCACTTGAGTGCCTGAATTTGGTCGAGCAAACCGTAGTTACCGGTGGTGCCTTCGGGCGACTCTGCCTGCAACTGCTCATTTGCGTAGTAACCAAACACGCCTAAGCGGTAGGTAATCGAAACAAAAACAATACCCTGCTTCGCTAAATCCTCACCGCGGTATTCACTAAAAGAGGACTGCCCTGTGGTGAGAGAACCGCCGTGAATGAAGACCAATACAGGCGCATCGGAAATATCGCCTGCCGGTTTAAACACATTCAAATACAAAGAATCCTCACTGACTGCCTCGCGGTAATTATCGGAAAGAGAGATTTTGTAGTTATTGTAACCTACAATTTGTGTTAAAGAATTCATCAATTCGCTATCGCGGCTTTGCATGGACATTGGCGCAAAATGGTCACACGCCAAAACATCATTCCACTTTTCCGGCTCCACCGGTGCTTTCCAACGCAACTCGCCCACCGGCGGCTTCGCATAAGGAATGCCGGCAAAAACCTCCACGCTTTTATCGGCGTTGCAAACCCCTTGCACATCACCGTAAGCCGTTTGCGCAATTTGTGTTTGCTCCGGTTGCTTCACATCCACCGCCGGCACCCTTTTGAAAGGCGGTGCGGACACAAGGCTGATAACGGCAAACACCGCGACCAGTGCTGCCCAAAGCCCCATATGCACGAGTTTCTTTTTTCCTTTCAAAAACTTCACTTCGCAAACAATGAGCCCTGCAATGGCAAGCAGTGCCAATGCCCACCCTAAAAGTGTGTTTTTGGAAAGCTCCAAAATGGCAAAATAGACAAGAGCCGTAAAGCCGGTAATGATCCAAAAGAAAATGTGCAGATTCTTTTTTGTGTTACTCTTTTCCATACGTTTCCTCCGCCAATAGCAATATTTGACTTTATTATACCACAAAGGGCAAGCTTAAAGCAAAATAAAACCAAGTTTTTTAAAAACCCGCTTAATATTGCTAAATCTAATCAAACTATATCATTGCAATGATATAAAATGGGGCTGTCTCAACTAAATTAAATAGTTGAGACAGCCCCTCTTATTATGTTTAACTGCTAAACGCTCAGCTGCCCTTATTGTCGCTGAGCATTTTCTTTTGAAAGAGAACTACGGCTATGACAAAAACTACCACGGTATAGGCGGCAAAAACGATGATATTTCTCGGTGTGATACCTGCGAGGTCATTGTTCATAACGCCCTTTATAATGGTTACGCAGGACTCGAAGGGTAAAAACTCGCAAACTTTAGAAAAACCTTTGCCGAGCATCTCGCGCGGGAAATACATACCGCTTGTAAAACAAACTAACTGTACAACGATGCTCGCGATACCGGAGGATGCTTTTTCCGAAAAGACACTGCCGATGATGATGCCAAGCGCAATAAAAAGCACCGATACGGCAAACGACACCAAAATCGCCCAAATGATATGCACGCTAAAGGGCAAGCCCAACACCACGGCGAGGATGAAAAAGAGCACATTTTGCAGTGCAATCATAGGGATAATTGCGAGCACATAGCCCAAAATGTATTCCACCGGCTTCATGGGGCTTACACCTAAGCGGATGAGAAAAGATGAAGTTCTGTCTTTACTGACAAGGGTTGCGGTAAACATGCTGATAAAGGAAAAACCAAACACCACAATACCGGGGGTGAAGTTTTCCAAGCGGTAGTTATCGCTCGGGATTTTAAACTGTTGAAAGATAAACAGCAAGAGCAGCGGGAGCAAAACAGCAAACACAACGCTTAACGGGTCGCGAATAATCTCTTTAAAATTTCTTTTGGCAAAATTCATGGTTCTCATGCCGGCGCGCCCCCTTTCGTTGCCAATTCCACAAAGGCATCTTCCAGGGTGTCTTTGCCGGCGATTTGCTTAAGCTCTGCAGCGGTACCGATATCGACCAACTTGCCGTGCGCCATAATGCCGATGCGCTCGGACAAGCTCTCGGCTTCTTCCATATAGTGAGTGGTCAAAATGATGGTGATACGCCCTTTGAGACTCTCAATGACCGTCCACAGCTCTTTGCGGGCAATAACATCCAGTCCCAAAGTCGGTTCGTCTAAAAACAAAATTTTGGGCTCATTGATAAGGGCAATGGCAATCGAAACCTTGCGCTGCCACCCGCCGGAGAGGGTTTTGGCTTTTTTGGGTAACACCTCTTCCAGGCGGAAGAGCTTTACCAATTCCTCAATTTTCTCTTTTCTATCCGGAATTTGGTAGACATTTGCCATAAATTCCAAATTTTCTTTAACAGAAAGATTCGGCGCAATCGCCGTTTCCTGCGGTGAAACATTTAAAATTTCTCTGATTTTTTGCCGGTCTTTTACAATATCCATACCCAAAATTTTAATCTCACCGGAGGTGGGTAAAATCAAACTCGAGAGCATTTTAATGGTGGTGGTTTTACCGGCGCCGTTGGTGCCCAAAAGCGCAAAAAGTTCCCCTTCCTGCACTTTCAAATCAATCCCTGCAACGGCAGTTAAATCTTTATATTTTTTTACTAAATTTTTGGTCTCTATTGCAAACATTTTTAATCTCCTTTGGGAAATACCTTATCGGTTAAATCTTCAAATGCATCTGCTTTTAACAGCGCAATGCCTTTTGCTCTGTCGCACAGCACAATGACAGAATCACCGGGCTGAATCTCAAACATCTCGCGGGCTTCTTTAGGGATAACAATCTGCCCCTTTTCGCCCACTTTGCTAATACCGATAAATTTATCTTTCTGCATCCTGCAAATCCTCCTAAGATATATTAGTTATACTTTTCATACTTATCATACTACAAAACAGCTTAAAAATCAACCCCAAAGGGCGCGCAACACAGGAACTTCTTAGGTTGTAAAACACTCTTTTTTGTGCGAATTGCAAAATAGCGGTGTTAAAGCACTAAAATTGTGATATAATGGTTTTATACAAAAACAACCGAATACGGTGTGATGAATACAGCTATTTTTTGAAGCAATGGCATCTATAATGAGAAGGAGGCGCGCCGGTATGGATTATTTGAATATGACACAAGAAGAAGTGCAAAAAGAGATTGAGCGGATGCAAAGGGATCTTCAAGAGCAACTCGAGAAGATGACACCCGAAGAGCGCGCGGCTGCGGAAGCGAAGGCACAGCAAGCCATGCGCGAGGACGAAGCCGAGCAGCAAAGGCTGCTTGATATGGCTGCAAAAATAGCAGCCGGAGAGATCCCCACACCGACAAAGAAACCGAACTTTTGCGGCAACTGCGGAGCCCCTGCCGGTACCGGCAATTTCTGCGAATTTTGCGGGTCTCCCCTCTCTTAATAATATTAACAGCCGGCAGGCTAGCCCGACGGCTGTTAGAGTGTCGACCAAGCGGCTAAAACCACACGACAATAATAATTAAACGAAAAATTCGCCGTAATCATGCATGCTTATAAACGATTCCGGCACGAGGATGCTTATAATGAACATTAGAAAAGCCGAAACAAAGGATATACATGCAATACTGAGCTTGCTCTCGCAGGTGCTGGAGCTTCATGCTGCTATACGCCCGGATATTTTTATTTCGGGTACCACAAAGTATACCGAAAAAGAGGTTGCGCAAATCATTAAAGATGAAAACAGGCGCACCTATGTTGCTGTGGATGAAAACGACACGGTTATCGGCTATGCGCTATGTGAAATAAAAACCTTTACCGCCACGAACAACATTGTCCCGCACACCGAGATGTATATTGATGATTTGTGTGTCGCAGACAGCGCAAGAGGAAGGCATATCGGCACACGGTTATTTGAGTATGTGAAGCAAAAAGCAAAACGCCTCGGCTGTTATGAAATCACGCTCAATGTTTGGGAAGGCAATGACAGTGCGCGGGGCTTTTATGAAAAAATGGACATGAAACCGAAATCAACCACGATGGAATTAATTCTTTAATTCTTAAGGAGAAAAAACATGCATTTTGGGTTTTCCTATGTCGGTTTGGTATTTTTGCTGATACTGATGGTCCCGAATATCATCTGGAGCAAAAACAAACCGAAGGATTATGATTCATTTTCAAAAAATGAAAACAAAGCTTTATTGGCATTTGAAAGAATCGGTGAGATAGCTGTTTCCTGCCTATCGCTGATATTTTCGGATTTTAATATCAATAAGCTTTCCGTATGGACAATCATTTTGCTTATCGCATTTCTTTTAATGCTCTTATACGAAGTGTATTGGATAAGATACTTTAAGAGTGAAAAAACGATGAAGGATATGTATAGCAGCCTTTTCGGCATACCTGTGGCAGGTGCAACGCTTCCTGTTTTGGCATTTTTACTCTTAGGTATTTACGGCAAAAACCCACCTTTAATCATTGCAACTGTTGTATTGGGAATCGGGCATATCGGCATACATTTAAACCACAAAAAGGAAGCGGAAAACCTTTGATAAAACGGGAGTGAATTTATGAAATACGGTGAATCTTTTTTTGATATTGCATATTTAATCCTTGCCATCGGTATCGGCATCTACCTGCTTGCAAAAGCGGGCGGAAAGCTGCAAAAGCTGATGGGCGCGGCAGCGCTGGTGCTCGGCTGCGGTGATGCTTTTCACCTGGTGCCGCGAGTACTCAACTACTTTGTGGAAAAGGATTTTACCGCCGCACTCGGTATCGGCAAGCTGATTACCTCTATTACAATGACCGTGTTTTACATCTTGATGTATGAAATTTTTCTCCATAACTTTAAAGTGCATGTGAATAAAAGCATAAGCACGGCAGTTTGGGGCTTGTCGGCAGTTAGAATAGCGCTGTGCTTATTCCCGCAAAACGCTTGGTTAAGCAACAATTCCCCGCTGCTGTGGGGCATTGTGCGCAACATTCCCTTTGCCATTCTCGGTCTTATTATTGTAATACTGTATTTCAAATACAGAAAAGAGGATACCTGTTTTCGCTTTGTTTGGCTCTATGTAACGCTGTCGTTTTTATTTTACATTCCGGTTGTGGTCGGCGCGGATGCCGTGCCGCTCCTCGGCGCACTGATGCTGCCCAAAACCATTTGCTATGTACTGATTCTTTTAACTTTCTTAAAAAAGAAAAAAGAAATATCTTAAATATATTTTTAAAACAGAACAGCCGCCGACTTCTCTGTCGGCGGCTGTTCTTTAACTATACTCATGATACTGTATTATCAAAGCTCTCCCGTGCTGCGTGATACTCACGAAGCGAATACGCACAAAGAAAGACATCCACTTCATAATCAGGATGATTTTTGATAAAATACCCATATGCTTTCTTACACTCTGTTGCGGACACTACAATCGGATCAGCAAGGTCGCCGCCGAAAATGCCTGCACTAATCAGCGGAAAAGCAATGCTGTGCAAATCGTTTTCCATCAATACTTTGAGTGCATTATAATAAGCATCGTTTAAAGCCTTATAGGCATTCGGGGTTAGCCCGACGGGAGTCGAACCCGAACAGCCTCTCGCTTGAACTTTATGGCTAATTCTACCGCATTTTCGTTGTGGGCAATAATGCTACCGCACAAACACGCTTTCAATACTTTATTAAAGCGCATTTCGGCGTTTTCAATCTTGATTGGCGTTAGCCAACCGGCGCTTTCAAAGCACCAAACTGCACTCCACTAAAGTATTGAAAGTGCAAAGCAGTTTTTATTTTACTGATTTGTTTTCAGATAAGGCAAAAAGCGCAGAAATACCGGCGTGTATTTCGAGTATTTTTAACGCAATATGAAGGCAAATCAGTAAATAGAAACCGTATTTGTGCGATAGTATTATTGCCACTAGCCAAACTGCCTCAAATGAGGCACAATTATCTCAAAAATTTCTAACCGAGAGGTGCTTGCAGTTTATATCTGCCTGTTTTTTACTAAGACAAGGCAAAATGGTGAGGGAATACTGTCGTATTGCAAGGCATTTTAACGCAGTATTAGTGAAAAAAAGGCGATATAAACCTGTTTGGGTTCGGCTCCCGTCGGGCTAACCTGAAATCGGGACCGACTGCGTGAATAATCGCCTTGGCGTTGGTGATACCGAATGCCGGGGTAATCACCGCATCGCCATCGCTCAGCGGTGTTTGATACTGATCGCACGCTTGCTGCAGCTGCGCATTACCCGCCTTGGCAAAAATCGCACCGCAAATGCCGCCGCCCGCGGCTAAATATCGATTGGCGGCATTGACAACCGCATCGACCTGCTGCGCCACGGCAGAGCCTTGTATGAGTTGAATTGTACTCATAAAATTACCTCTTAATTCTGTATTGCGTATTTTGTAATTATTTCTTTAAAGCATCACTGTTTACCGGGAAGGTAAAATAAGTGTCGGGATACGGCTCGTTTTCGAGTGTGAAATGCCACCATTCTTCTGCCAGCGGCTTGAAGCCGTTATTTAACATCGCTTCCCTTAAAATCATGCGGTTATTGTATTGCTCTTTGGTAATATTTTTATAATCCGGATGGCTCTCTTCGCCGAAGAAATCAAAAGTACCGCCCATATCGAGCTCTTTTTCTGTTTTCATATCAAACAGGGTTAAATCCACTGTGCTGCCGCGGCTGTGACCGGAATGCTCCATAATATATCCCTGCGGGAACAGCACATCTTTATCCAAATCGGGATAGAAGTATTCCTTCATGCGTATATCCTCCGCATCCTTTGCCCAATTAACAAAGTTTGTTACAGCCTGTTGCGGACGATAGGCATCATAAATCTTCAATCTGTAGCCCTTTGCCTTCACTTCATCACTCACTTTTTTGAGCGCAGCAGCCGCTTCTTTAGTAATAAAGGCAAGCGGTTCCTCATATCCATCAATACGATCACCTACAAAATTATAGGTGGAATAATAACGAATTTCCAAAATAACATCCGGTATCGCTTCGCTGATTAATACAAAGTCGGAAGAATCGTTGGAAAGCTTTGTGCCATCTTCCGCCACTGTTTCGGTGACCGCTTCGGTCGGTTGGGTTGTCTCTTCGCTATTTGTTTTATTTGAACAACCACAGAAAATGAAGCTTACTGCCAACAGCAGAGCTAAACATAATGCCCCTTTTTTCTTTAACATAGTATATCTCCCCTTTATGAAAATATCTTACTTAAATTATACACAATTAATTTCTTATATGCAATGCCGATATTAGTTTTTGACAAGCAAAAAGAAAACGGATATAATGAATGAGTAGCGTTTTGAAAGCATTAACTTTACACTATTTTAAATGAACAGGAGACAATAACCATGAGCAAGAAATTAGTAGCTTATTTTTCCGCGAGCGGTGTGACGGCGAAAAAAGCGGAAGCGCTTGCTGCCGCTGCCGATGCAGAGCTTTATGAAATTAAACCCGCGGTCCCTTATACCCCGGCTGATATCAAGTGGACCAACCCGCTTGCAAGATGTAATAAGGAGTGGATAAAAAAAGCAAAACCCGCACTTGCGGATACGGATGCCAACATTGCCGCTTTTGATACAATCTACTTAGCATTTCCCATTTGGTATTACACCGCACCGCTGATTATTAAGAGCTTTCTTTCCGCTTATGATTTCAGCGGCAAAAGAATTGTACTATTTGCCACCTCCGGCGGCAGCGGTATTAACAAAGCAGTTGCGCATATTCAAGCCGCTGTTCCGCAAGCTGAGGTAGTGGAAGGCGCTATGCTCAACGGTGTGAGCTCATTTGAGGAATACATTAATCTGTAACTGCACAGCTTTCAAGGATAGAAAAACTAAAGGAGAAAAACCGCATGAAATTAATACAAAGCTTTTCCGTGGACCACATGCGCATTGTGCCCGGTATTTTTACAAGCCGCACCGACCAAGTGGGCGGCGATACTGTCACCACCTATGATATTCGCTTGAAAAAGCCGAACCGAGAGCCGGTGATTGATGTGGCAGCCATGCACTCTTTAGAGCACCTTATAGCCACCTTTTTGCGCAATGATGCCGCGTGGAAGGATGAAGTCATTTACTGGGGACCGATGGGGTGCCTGACCGGCTTTTATCTGATACTCAAAGGCAACCGCGCACCGAAAGAAATTTATGCGCTGCTGCTTGCCGCGTTCCGAGCGGTGGGTGAAGCCGAAGCGGTACCGGGCACTTCAGCGGAAAACTGCGGGCATTACCTGATGCATAACCTTGCCATGGCAAAATGGTATGCCAAGGAATTTGCCGAGTATTTGGAGCAAAATGCCGATAATCCCGCTATCTTTGAATACCCGAAGGCGGAAAGACCGATAACGGATGACGGTCAACAATTCTTTGATTCATAATTACATTAAAGAAACAGCGATAACGATGCAGCTCGTTATCGCCGTCTTTATTATTGTTTTAAAATAACTCAGCGTTTTTTATAAAGCACCAGTTCGGGATTGGCACCCTCTGCTTCATAAGTACAAATTAAGATAAAATCCATACAAGCGAGAATACCGAAGCAGCGCTCTCCCCCGAACTCCGAGGGCAGTTGGTTACCCAAATAGGTAACATTATCATCCAAAAACTTTGCCGTGTTGCCGCCGGCAAGCGGATATTCCAAATTTACAAATCTGCCCACAAGGGCATTGAGTGCATCCACCTTGGGCATACCTTCAATCTCCAAAGCATTGATTTCATCAATGAGCTGCTTTTTAAACTGCTCAAACTCCCCGTTATCACTCAACTGCTCATACTTTTTCCAATAATCCAGCTCAGGCAGTCTCTGCTTCATATAGGCGCGCGCCTGCTGCTCGGAAAAATCATCACTCACCATATGCTTTACGCATACCTCGATTAACTCATCCATATCGCTGTAAGTATACTTGCCATCGGCAAAGCACCACTTACAATATTGCTCATTAAAGCTGCCGTCTTGATTGCGGCTGATAATGTCATCCTCCATCGGCATGCCGCAGCACTGGCAAATCAGCTTTTGCTCGGAGCCGAGCAGTGTATTAATCGAAACCTGAAACACCTCGGAGAGCAGCTTTAGGGTTTGTGTATTCGGCACGGTCTCACCTGTTTCCCAACGCGATACCGCCTGTCGCGTTACAAACACTTTTTGCGCCAGTTCATCCTGTGAGAAACCGTTTTTGGTTCTCAGTTCATATAATACATCTTTTGTTTGCATAATCATCCCTCCTCTAAAAGATAAAAAAGTTCGCACCAAGGCTTATCCGTCGCACACGAACTCCCTGTGCATATCATTGTAATGCAAAAACGAACAAAAAGCAAGCAACCGCTTGTTGCTGTAGCATAACGCATAGAGAAAACTATGCTTGATACAAATTAAAAGCCCGCAAGCGTCATAAATGAAACAGATTCGTTGCGTCAAATGATTTCACTTTACAGATAATATCGATGTCTTTTGCCTAAGATTATTTGGATGACTTCCGTAATACACCGTATAGAGCGGTATTCGGTTTTTTCGGCAACTTTTTGTTTTTCTTTTATCGTTAGTTGTAAAACAAAATAACTTTACGGATGAATCAGCCCGCAAGCCGCGCCGATTTTATATCCCTCGCGGCTCCGCCCCGCGAACCGCCGCGAGCCGGATGACGGTTCGACTCCTCTTTTTTATGCTGTGTGAATTGAAAAGGAGGTTTCACCAAAGTGAAGCCTCCTTTTTTGGCCCGCCCAAGAGGAGTCCGGCTTGCACGCGCACTTGCGCTCGCGTTCGCTTGCTTCGCAAGCCGCGCCGATTTTATATCCCTCGCGGCTCCGCCCCGCGAACCGCCGCGAGATGGATGACGGTTCGACTCCTCTTTTTTATGCTGTGTGAATTGAAAAGGAGGTTTCACCAAAGTGAAGCCTCCTTTTTTGGCCCGCCCAAGAGGAGTCGAACCCCTATCTCAAGAACCGGAATCTTGCGTGCTATCCATTATACTATGGGCGGGGATAGCTAAACTATTATACCGTTAAACTATCCTTTTGTAAAGACTCATTTTATGCATCTCGCGCTTTTGTAAATCCCCTGCCCTGCACTTCTTTTATCTTGGTAATGGTAATAAATGCATCGGGGTCGATTTGATGAATGAGTGCGATTGCATGATACAGCTTGCGCGAAGGGATGATGCACATGACCGCCTCTTGCTCTTTGGCACGCAAACCGGTTTGAATATGAATCAGTGTAACCCCTGCTTGCAATTCATTTAAAAATTTGGCTTTGATTTGCTCATGCTTTTCACTCACCGCATACAGCTGAATCTGCGCTTGCCCGAATACCATGACCTGACCGAGCACAAGACTTTCGAGTACCAACACCACAATGCCGAGCATAATACTCTCGGCATCCGCAACAAGCGCCTGCACGCCGACAATTACAATATCGCACAAATATACAAAGAGCGCAACCGGCTTATGCAAGTATTTGTTTAATATCAACCCCGCAATATCCATGCCGCCTGTAGAAGCACCCACGCGCATGGTCAACCCCAAAGCGGCACCCATTAAAACGCCGGCAAAAAGCGCGGCAAGCAAGGTATTCTCTGTCCATGCGGTGATGCTCGGTATCTTTTGAAAAAGCGCTAAAAAGAGCGGATAAATAACGGTGCCGGCAATCGATGTTAAAAACAGCTTTTTTCCGATAAGCAACAGTCCCAACAATAGTAATACTGCGTTGAGAATAAACACAATCAATGCCGTATCTATGCCGAAAGCTCTCTGCAAAATCAGGGCAATGCCCGTAGTCCCGCCGATAATTAAGCGGTGCGGCATCACAAACGCTGCCACTGCGAAAGCAAGCAGCGCATTGCCGCATACGACAAATACGATTGTTTGTATCCCTTTTTTTACATCCTGTTTTCCCGCCTTCATATAGAAAACTCCTTATACATCCATTTATTTCGAAACGGCTTTTTGATAATGAGTATAGCGTATACGCCGGGCGGCTTCTGTCACAAATCGTCACAAGTATGGTACACTACATACTCTGCTTTGTATATAAACTACCTGCCGGCGCGCTATGCTCAGAACAGCGGGCGCAGAGGTACACGGGCGGATTTTTCGATTTGATTGCGTGTTTTTCTTGTAAAATCCATTTGAATATGCTACAGTATAGTTAATAAAGATAACGAGGTGATAGTATGAGCAGTAAAAAGGGTTCCTACAAGGTAATGCCGATTTTAAGCATTGTCTTTTTCAGTGTCAGCTTAGTTTTATTCTTCTTAAAAACCGTTTGGGCGACGGCGGCAAGAACCGTGCTTTACGGGTCTTCAAGTTTCGCCCATTCTCTTATTGCCGAAGGCGGCAAGTCATTTGCGCTGAGCTTTCCTGCGATACTCTTTATTATTTGCGCAGCATTATATCTCAAAAAGAGCAGTGCTTACCGCAAGATGAGTGTTGTGGCAATCACGGCGCAAACCATCTCTTGTGTAATCATTATCGCAAGACTGATTTTTGCCAATAACCTTCTCTCTTTTCCGAAAAACGCCGCCTATTTAATCATTCTTTGCTTAATGTATCTTTGCATTGCAGTGCTGTGCTTTATTGCTGCTATTAAAACAATAAAAGATAAAAGCAAGCGTACTTTATTATTAATTGCCGGTTCAATCGGTATTTGTATTGCGGCATTAATGCTCGGCTATGAAGCCTATCAAGTAGCGGCAAATTTCGCATTTTACGGTGAGCATACCTTCCTCTTGCTCAACAAATGCACCTCCGCCTTACTCTATTTTGTTTCATTAAGCTTTTACTATACGGCATTTATTTTCTTTGCCACATTCAGAAAAAAAGCAATTAAGGATGCGGATAAATAATCACTACCGTGCATTAACCCCGATAAACCCATCAGAGAGAAAAAACAAAACCACCGATTTTGCAAGAAATCAGTGGTTTTCTTTTTATATAATAATATTTACTCTCTAAACTGCAGTGCATACAAGGACTTATAAGTGCCATCAGCCTGTATGAGCTGCTCATGGGTGCCCGTTTCGGTAATCTTACCATCCTCAATCACGGCAATTTCATCCGCACCGCGAATGGTCGATAGCCTGTGCGCCACCACAATGGCGGTTCTGCCGGCACTCAATTCATCCAAAGAGGCTTGAATAAGCACCTCGGTAGCGTTATCGAGCGCACTTGTCGCTTCATCCAAAATCAATATAGCGGGGTCCTTTAAAAACACTCTTGCAATGGATATGCGCTGCTTTTGACCGCCCGAAAGCCGAATACCGCGTTCACCGATTTCCGTATCATACCCATCCGGCAGGCTCATCACAAATTCATGCAAATTGGCTTTTTTGGCAGCATCAATGATTTGCTCCTCGCTCGCTTCTAAATCACCGTAAGCAATATTATCGCGAATACTGCCGGAAAACAGGAAAACATCTTGCTGTACAATGCCGATATGCTTGCGCAGGCTGTCCTTGGTGATGTGGCGAATGTCCTTGCCGTCAATCAAAATACTGCCGGCGTTTTCCTCAAGCGCGTAGAAGCCGGGAATTAAGTGGCAAATCGTTGTCTTGCCCCCGCCGGAGGGACCGACAAGTGCGAGTGTTTTGCCTTTTTGGATATGCAGGCAGATATGGTCGAGCACCCCTTCCCTATCCTCTTCTTTATAAGAAAAGCACACATCCTTAAACTCGATTTCTCCTTCAAAGTCGGAAATATCCTGCGCATCCGGTGCATCCGTTTCTTCTGCTACATCCATAATCTCGATAAACCGGCGAAAGCCTGTTGCACCGTTTTGCCACTGCTCCATAAACTGTACAAGCATGCGCACCGGCTCAATAAATAAATTCACCGCCACGATAAAGGTGGAGTATTCGCCGAAATTAATCTTTCCCATATACAGGAAAATACCGCCCGCAATGAGAATAAAAACATTGAAAATATCGGTAATAAAGCTTGTGGAGGAGAAAAACTTTCCCATCGCTTTATAGGAAAGTGCAGAGGCTTTGACAAACATTTTATTGCCGACCTCAAATTTTTCCAGCTCCTTTTGCGCATTGGTATATGCTTTTGTCACGCGAATGCCGGTGATAGAGCTCTCCAGTGAAGCATTAATCACCGCATTGCTTTCGCGCCTTTTTTGAAAAGCATCGCGCATTTTTAAGCGGTAATGAATCGATACCGCCAGCAATATCGGCACGCAGGTGAAAATAATCAGTGTTAACCACACATTAATTGTACATAAATAGCTGAAACTGAGAATAATCATGACAGAACAGGTCAACAGCATCTCCGGTCCATGGTGCGCAAGCTCGCTCACTTCAAACAAATCATTGGTCATGCGTGTCATAATCGCACCGGTTTCGTGCTCATCAAAAAAAGAAAAGGGCAAGCGCTGTAAGTGCTTAAACAGCTCGCGGCGCATTTGCTCTTGCATATGTGTGCCGACCATGTGCCCTTGATACTGCACAAAGTAGCGCAGAAGCATCCGCAAAAAATATAATGCAAGCATTGCGGTGCCCGCAATAATGATGGCGCGGTATGCCCGATTCGGAATATAATCATTAAGCAGTTTATTGGTCATAACAGGATAAACCATTCCCAACACGGAAACGAGCACCGATGCCGCCATATCGAGCGTGAACATCAGCTTGTGCGGTTTATAGTAAGCAATAAATCTTTTGAGCATTTTTCATAACACCTCTTTGCAAGCATTATAGCACTTCCACTGCTGCATTTCAATTTTAACAATAAAAATACACTTTACCTTGCTCTTTTCTTTGCACCACACACCATGATTCGCTATGTAAATGGTTTAAACACATATGTATGAATGAAATCCTTGACAATGTAATATAATACTGCTACTATAAACTTAGATATATCTTCTATTTTGTAAACATATATTGCGTAAGTATTTAAGTGAAGAAAATGGCGAAGAAAACCGATAAAAATAAGCGCGGCTCTGTTTGGATTATAGTCGCCGTGTTAGGCGTAATTGCTGCCTTTACGGGATGGATTATTTATGCGCAAGTGAGCAAAACCCAGCGCGCACAAACCACGCCCGCGACAGAGACATCCGCCGAAAGTGATGCCGAAAATGCCGAGCGAGCTGACACACAGGTGACAGATGCCGCAAAATACTATAGAGAGAATGCACAAAAGCTGATTTCCGTTACGCCTGCCGAGGAATCCTCACAAGTATACAGCGAAAAGGATATCGGCAAAGAGCTTGCGGCGCGCGGCTTTGGCGGAAACTTCCCCATTACCTACGAATACACGATAGACGGCAGCGCACAGGACAAAACAGAGATTGACAAAACTGCCGCCGCAACCCACCCGCAATACACGGTTACCTATATGACTAAAAACGGAGACTATTGGACTATCAGTGTTTGCAATGACAGTGTAACCGCCTATCCTGCCGGCTACAATTTGGAACACAACAAAGCGACAGAAGTAATTATTACCGAAAGCGACAGTATTACCGCTTATGACAGCGGCACAAACTCTTTTTACAAAATGATACCGAAGCCAAGCGCTTTGGTCGTTAAACACATTCCTGCCATTACGGCAGAGGCTTTGGAAAAGCTCACCGCACAGGAGATTGATGCGTTATGAAAATGCAGCAACACAACTCCATAATCCATATTTTTAAGCTGTTAGCGCTTATGCTGGCGGTATTATTGATGTGCGCAACCGCTGCTCCGGCATTTGCACTCCCTGCTGCCGAGAGTGAAATCGGAAAAGAGCCGATTATGGTTTCGCTGGGAGATTCCTATTCCTCCGGTGAAGGGGTGGAGCCCTACTACTTTTCCGGCAGAGAGGACCGCTATGAGCAGCCCGATTGGCTGGCGCACCGCTCGCGCATCAGCTGGCCCGGAAAGCTGCAGCTTACCGGCAGTAACGGCAAGCGCCTGATTATGTCACAGCACAAAGCCTCTTACAGCAATAAAACCAAGTCTTATGACTCTTTCAGCAAAAATAACTGGTATTTTGTTGCCTCCTCCGGCGCGGTAACCGGTTCGCTCAAAGGCACGCAAAATAAATCCTACGAGCGCTACCCGAATCCGGACGGTACGCCCGAATACGGCTCTTTGGCACTGGATAACCAGCTTAAAGTATTTGAATCCATAAAACCCGGAACCACCGATTATGTCACGATGACCATGGGCGGTAACGATGCACACTTTGCGGATGTATTTGTCTATGCCGCCATGAACTGCTCTTTTATCAACATCAACGGCATGGATGATTATTTGGGCAGGCTTTGGGATGAGTTTTACAACGGCTCTAACAGTATTAAAAACCGCATCATCCAAGCCTATAAGGATGTCCATAACGCTGCAGGCTCACAAGCAGATATTATTATTGCGGGATATCCCAAGATTCTGCCGAAGGACGGTTATCTCATTTTCAGCGCTTCGGAATCCGCTTCTATTAATAGAGCGATTACGCAGTTAAACACGGAAATGAAAGGTATTATTAACAGCTTATATACAGATGATTTTAAAATTCATTTTGTTTCGGTAGAAGAAGCCTTCGAAGGGCACGAAATTTACACCGGTACTTTATTGGAATATATTCACGGTATTAAATTTGTCAGGGCGGATGATTTAGACCATTCCCAAATTATCAGTTCTTCCTCCATTCATCCGAACAAGCACGGTGTGGTGGCTTACGCCGAGTGCGTTCAGGCATGCATCGACCAAATTGAGGAAGAGAAAGCGCAAAGCAATGCCGCTCAAAGCGGTACACCTGCGCAAAATGAAGATACTGATGAAATGATAGAACCCACCGCCCCAAGTGAGCCGGAAGTACCGACAGCCGATTTTTATTGTGAGAGCAGTGATATCAGTGCGCAACCCGGTGAGACAGTGGAAATTCCCATCAGCATGACAAGCGATGTGCCGGTGCAATCATGCGCACTGCATTTTGAATATGACAGCGCGTGCTTGCAAATCGACTCGGTCAGCGCTGCCGATACAGGCGAGAACAGTATCAGCGATACGATTGGCGAGCAGGAAAACTGCTTTGATGTGGACTGGAGCAGTGCCACAGGAGCGCTGCAAAACGGCACGATTTTATACTTAAAAGCCATTGTGCTTAAACCGGATGAAACGGTGATTCGCTTAAGTCCCCGCACAACGCCCACAGACGAGGAAACACCGAATCTGCAAATACACGGTGAAGATATCATCATTAACTCCGCGCGCGACATCTGTGTGCTGAGAGCGGATTTAAGCAAAGTGAAAAGCCTGGAAGGCGCGCAAGTTTTCACCGCCGAAAGCAGTCCTTGTTCATTACTCAATACCGATGAGCCTCTTGTGGCGCAAAGCAAGCTCTTTATACCGGTAGTTGCTACGGCATCCGAAGTGCACCTGTGTTTTTACAAACCGGGTTCCACCGGATTGCGTGTGATTATAGAGGGCATTTGCGCAAACCAAACCTTTGAAATGACCGCCGCCTTAAAGCAGGCCGAAAAACTATACCGCTTGCTGGCAAAGGGCGATGTCAATGGAGACGGTGTTGTTTCCGCCTTAGATATCTCATGGGTTTTATTGCAGGAAAACTATGGCGTGAGCGCAGCCGAAACGAACTTGCCGGCAGATTTGAATGCGGATGGTATCATTTCGCGCAACGATATTGCGCTCATTACGCACGCTGCTAATTACGGCGCAACCGATTTAACCATTTCGGCTTAAGCTTTGATTTTTACCGAGGAGAATTTGTCATATGAATATTTATTATATCATCACTTTAATACTCGGCGCTGTTGTCGCCCTCATATTTTGCACCAAAAGAGCAAAGGGCTTTAGTGTATCGAATCTGATGTGGAAAATCGCTTCAAGCCTGTGCTTCCTTTTAACAGGAGCAGTCGCCATCCTGACACATCCCGAGAATGCACTTTACGGCACACTCATCCTCTTTGGCGGTGTTTTGGGCATGTGCGGTGATATTACCCTGGATTTAAAGGGCATTTACAAAAAGGATGAAAAGCCGTTTATGCTCAGCGGATTTATCTTTTTCTTAATCGGTCACCTGTTTTACCAGGCGGGCATTATCATTACGGCAAAGCTGAGTTTAAAGACCATTCTCATTTGTGCCGGCATATGCATTGTATTCGGTGTGCTCAACATTCTCGGAGAAAAACTCATGAAGCTGCATTTCGGTGAATATAAGCTCATTGTATTTATCTATTCCGTATTCCTGGCGCTGACAGTTGCGCTCTCGGTATCGGCAATGAAAATCGGCTTTGAGCTGCCCTACATCCTTATGACAATCGGCGGTGTACTGTTTATGATTTCAGATTTGATTTTAAGCGGTACATATTTCGGTGAAGGAAAGGACAGACCGATTGACTACTTCACCAATCACTTTGCTTACTACGCTTCGCAGTTTGTGATTATGTCAAGTATTTTGTTTATCAAATAATAAATAAGCATATATAAAACGGTTTGCGTTATCGTAACGCAAACCGTTTTTTATTAATCAATTACATTATCCAAACAAAAAGGTGAGAAGAAATCGCTTTACAAATGCATTTATGTTTGATAAAATATAATTGAGCAAAATACAAATAGGAGATGCGCACATGTCATACAATTACCGCGAAGCAATGAAATTAGGAAACCAGCTTTGTTTCCCTCTCTATGCGGCAGCGAGAAATGTTGTCAATCTTTACACCCCTTTATTAAAACCCTTGGGGCTTACCTACACACAGTATATTGTTTTTTTGGTCCTTTGGGAGCAAGACGGACTGACCGTTGGCGAAATCGGTGAGAAACTGATGTTGGATAACGGCACACTTTCTCCTTTACTCAAAAAAATGCAGCAAGCGGGATATATTGAGCGCCGGCGCAGTGAAGAAGATGAGCGCGTGGTAAAAATCACGCTCACCGAAGCCGGCAAAAACTTACAGCTCAAAGCAAAGGATATTCCGCTGCAAGCGGGTAGCTGTGTTGCCTTGCCGCACGAAAAGGCACGGCAGCTGTATACACTTTTGTATGAATTGCTCGGTACACAAAATAATACTCTTTAAGGAGGCACACAGATGAAAACGGTTTATGATTATTCGGTAAAAGACAGAAAAGGTAACGATGTAAGTTTATCCGAATACCAAGGCAAGGTGCTGCTCATTGTCAACACGGCAACGGGCTGCGGCTTTACACCCCACTATGAGCCCTTGGAAGCGATGTACAAGGATTTAAAAGATAAAGGCTTTGAAATATTAGACTTTCCCTGTAATCAATTTGCCAACCAGGCGCCCGGCAGTGCGGAAGAAATTCACGAATTTTGCACACTCAAATTCGGTGCGGATTTTCCGCAGTTTAAAAAAATCGATGTCAATGGTGATAATGCCGACCCGCTGTTTGCATTTTTGGCGAGCGAAAAGCCTTTTGAAGGCTTTCCGAAAGGCTTAAAAAATGCAGCCGTAAGGCAGGCTTCAAAGCTGCTTAACAAGCGCTTTGGCGACAAGGCATATATTCAGTGGAATTTTACCAAATTCTTAATTGACCGCGAGGGTAAGGTCGTGGCGCGCTTTGAGCCCACAACCGATATGCAGCAAGTCAGACAGGCAGTAGAAGCGATTTTATAATACACGGAGGATAATCAGATGAAATATGCAGTAAGATACTACACAAAAACAGGCAACACAAAGCGCTTGGCGGAAGCCGTAGCGGAAGCTCTCGGTGTTGAGGCACTTCCCCTCAGCGAGCCGATTACGGAAAAGGTAGATTATCTGTTTCTCGGCAATTCCTACTATGCATTTAATATCGACCCCGAAGTGAAGGCATTTTTGCAATCATTGGATAAAAACAAGGTCGGTCAAATTGTGAATTTCGGCTCGGCAGCCATGCTTAACTCCACTTACAAAAAAGTGAAAGCGGAAGCGGATAAAGTCGGTATCCCGATGGCGCAAAAAGAATTTCACTGTAAAGGCGAATTTAAAGGCATTCATAAAGGCAGACCGAATGCGGAGGATGTGAAGGCTGCAGTCGCTTTTGCCGCGGCGTTTGTAACGGAGTAGATTTATGAAGAGAATTAAAAAAGAGGATAGAAAAATACTATTAAAAGCGCAACAGGGAGAACTGGATGCCGTGCTGATGTATAAGGCGCTTGCCGCAGCTGTTAAAAATAAACACGATGCGGCGGTATTTCGGCAGCTTGCAGCGGAGGAAGGTCACCATGCCGCTGTTTTCAGGTCATTGACCAGACAAAACTTAAAGCCGAAGAAGACCATGGCAATCATTTTACCAATACTATATAAGGTGCTCGGCAAAAGAAAACTGTACCCTTTAATTGCAAAGGGAGAGTACAGCGCAGTGAAAACATATGCGCCGGTTGCCGCAAAGTTTGCGCAAGTGAAAAGTATTAAAAAAGATGAAAAGCGTCACGGCGATACCGTGATGAAGCTGCTTTAAAATACCGATAACACAAATGGTATAAAACAAACGGAGGGTGTTACCCTCCGTTTCAGACTGTCGAAAAAGTCCACCATTTTGGTGGGCTTTTTGCTGTATCTATGGTATAATAGAAATGAAAGCATGCGCATTTTACTCGACAATTATGTCCAATCCGACATTCCGATTTCTTATGAACAGTTAACACTTCTATAAAAAAGAAAAAAGCAGAGAAAAGCTTAAAGCATTTCTCTGCTTTTTTAATTTGCCCTTTTTCTTGATTTTCTTGTAGTTACTTGATTTCTTGCTTCCCTATTATATCATACCAAGAAAAATTAGGGAACTACAATCCACGGCTTGTCTTTGGCAGGGTCAAGTACATTATATCATACCAAGAAAAATCAGCGCAAACAGCTCTGTCGAGAAAGTGGATAAATCGCTATATATTCTACAACAGCTTCTCAAACCCTTCCGTGGTGTAGGCTTCGCCTTTGCGCTTCTTTTCAAGCTGCACCATGAGTGCATTAAAGCGCTTGCGGGTCATCGGGTAAAGAGCGAGGCAGAGAATGGCAATGCCTAAAATAATAGCGGGAATAATGGTGGAGATATTCTCCATGCCGTTAATGATTTTCGGGTCTGTTACTTGCGCAAACAAGCTCTCATTGCCCGCAATATCTTTAGAGCTGTCGTAGCCGTAGGCAGAGAGCAGCTGCCCCGCCATCAGGATACCGAAAGCCGAGCCGAATTTCTGTGTCAGCTGCGGCAAAGCGGTAATGGTGCTTTCGCGGCGCTGACCGGTTTTAAATTCATTGAGCTCCACCAAATCATAGCCCATGGCATAAAACAAGGTCCAAAATGTGCCGATGGCAATGCCGAGCACGGCGGGACTGATAATGCACATGATTTTAAACGAACCGGTACTGAAATCCAACCCGATAATTTTAATGAGTATTTCGAGCACAAAAACGATGCTCAAAAACACTAAGCACGCAAAGCGCCGGTCTTTCTTTTGGGCGACTTTTTCAACTATCGGCACGGTGATACCCATGCTGATAACGAGCGACAAAATCGCAAACACAATGCCGGTATCGTATTCCATCCCGATACAGTCAATAACCATATAGGTGAGATTCGACTGTATCATACTGCTCATGGCAAGGAAAAGGAATACAAACAGCAAAAACCACTTTGTCGGTTTAAGTTTCAGAATATCGCGAAATGCCGCGAAGGTGGATTTCACCGTTACCTTTTGCGCCCGCTCACCCAATGCCGCCTGTTTTGGGGTATACACACCCTCTAAAGACTTGCAGCAAATGAAGCCGAGCACAATTGCCAAAATGCTTATGAGTGCGGCAATAACCGCATAGGCGTTGCTTTCAAACTTTTTGCCGAGCAGCACCGCGACTGTAGGCACCAATGCCGGCAAAATATTGCCGAGACCCACACAAACGGCATTAAGCAAGGAGGACAGCGAGCGAATCGAGGTGCGCTCATCATAATCCTCCGTCAGCTCCGCAATGACCGCATAATACGGAATGGAATACAGGGTGTAGAATACCCAAATTCCCATGGAAATAACGGTATACAAAAGTATTTTTGCGGTTTGCGAAGAAAAGCCCGCGCCGATACTGGTCCAGGCGGCGATAAAAATAACCGCCAGCGGTAAAATAGAGCGGCGCATTACCTTGCGCTTATCCACCCCCGGCTTGTCGGTGTAATTGCCGACTAAGGGGTCGGTAACCGCATCCCACGCGATAGAAATAAAAATAATTACAGCGCTCCAGCGCGGCTGAATACCGACAATTTCATTTAAGAAAGTCAGATAATAGGTGTAAAACATGTTGTAGTACAGCGATTCGGTGAAGATACCGAAGGCGTACCCGAGCTTTTTTCTTTTGGTTAATGTGCGGTTCATAAAAATCTCCTGATAGTTGATACTTTTATTATAATGCACCAAAGCGGATTATGCAATAGACACGGAGAATGAAAAGCGGCTCAAAAAGCATGAAAGCTTCTAAAATTTTAAAGAAAAAAGCAAAAGCTATATATAAGGTTGATATCGGCAAGAAAATATGTCATAATAAAACAGTTATTTATAAAAGTGTGTTTTGCACACCTATATTCCCTATTCGCTTCTTCTTTGCAACAGTAGTCGGTTGCATAGAAACACCCTAAAAAAGCAAAAGGCAGGCAAAGAAACAATGAAAAAATTTAAGCACATCACCCTTGGCGGTATTCAAAATAAGGTTTTCAATCTCGTTTTTGTCACGATTGTTTTGATGATAGCCGTGTATACTGCCGTTCTCGTATACCAATCCGGAAGCCTTAAAACGATTGTAGATGATACAAATGCATCTCAAAAAGAATCTATCACCAAAATATCCGAGCAGGCCATGGACGATATTTTGGATAATAATTTAACCCAAAATACGAAACTGCAGGCGGATATCGCAGGCGATATGTTTGGTGATGCGGAGCGCGTTGTCAATATTGTAGCGGATTATACCGAAAAACTTTTTGCCGCACCGCAGTCATTCCCCTCCCGCAAAGTCTCCTTGCCCGATAAAGCCAACGATGGCAAAGTGAGCATGCAGGTACTCACGGAGGAAGGCATAGATATCTCCGACCCCGCCATTCAAGAGCAGTTGGGACTTATCGGCAATTTGTCGGAGTTGATGATGGCGGTTTACAATAATGCGAATGTGGACTCCTGCTATGTGGCGCTGCCGAATGGCGTGATGTTACTTGCGGACAACCATGCGGGCACCAAGTTTGATGAAAACGGCAAAATTATCCCCATTCCCATTCGCGACAGGCTTTGGTATACCGGTGCGGTTGAAACAAAAAAGCTGCACTATACCGATGTTACGACGGATTTGTTTACGGGTGAAATCAGCATCATGTGCTCGCTTCCCGTGTACCAAAACGGAAAACTTGTCGCAGTCATCGGGTGCGATATGTTTTTAAACGATATGTCTAAAGCGGTCAACGATACGGCACATGAAGGCAGCTTTCTGTGCATAGTCAACCAAAACGGACATGTTTTGTTTTCCCCGCAAAAAAAGGGCTCTTTCCAAGTTATGCCCGATGAAAAGGCGAAGGATTTAAGAAACGATAAAAACAAGGAGCTTGCCGGTTTTGTTACAAGTTCCCTTAAGGAGAGCACAAAACTGCAGCTCGTTGAAGCGGATGGCGAAGAATACTATGTTGTCGGCACACCGATAGAAAATATCGGTTGGGCGGTGATGAGCTTTGTTCCGAAATCACTTGCGGATAAACCTGCCAATGCCATGCTCGAACAGTTCGATGAAATTCAACAGGGCGCAACCGATTCCTTTAGCAGCGGCTGGTCAAAATCCATTGTGACCATTGCGGTACTGCTTCTCATTGTGCTCGCCGGTACGATTACCGCCGCTTTGATTATTTCCAAGCGCATGGTAAGACCGCTTGAAGCAATGACCAATCGTGTGCAATCCTTGGGAGAAGATGATTTGCAATTCCACATGGAGGATACCTACCGCACACATGATGAAATTGAGGTTTTGGCAGAATCCTTTGCCATGCTCTCCGGTAAAACAGTCAAGTATATTTCCGAAGTGGAGCGCGTGACAGCGGAAAAGGAACGCATTGGCGTGGAGCTTTCGTTGGCAACGCGCATCCAGGCAGACATGCTGCCGAATCTCTACCCCGCATTTCCGGAGCGGCCGGAGTTTGATATTTATGCCTCCATGGACCCGGCAAAGGAAGTCGGCGGCGACTTTTATGATTTCTTCTTGATTGATGAGGACCACCTATGCGTATTTATTGCGGATGTCTCCGGCAAGGGAGTACCTGCGGCGCTGTTTATGATGGCTGCCATGATTATTTTGGCAAACAATGCCCAAATGGGTAAATCGCCGGCACAGATTTTGCAGGATACCAATGCCGCGATATGCGCCAACAACCGCGAGGAAATGTTTGTGACCGTTTGGCTCGGCATATTGGACTTATCCACCGGGAAACTGACAGCGGCAAATGCGGGGCATGAATACCCGATAGTTAAATTGCCGGACAGCAAATTTGAGCGCTTCCAAGATAAGCACGGTTTTGTTATCGGCGGTATGGATGGTGCAAAGTACAAAGAGTATGAAATTCAGTTTAACCCCGGCTCCAAGCTGTTTTTGTATACCGATGGCGTACCGGAAGCGACCAATAGCGAAAAAGAGCTGTTTGGCGAGCAAAGAATGTTGGATGCACTCAATACCCTGCCCGAGGCTTCCCCGCGCGAGACCTTAGAGAATATGCGCAGTGCGGTGGATACCTTTGTGCAAGAAGCGGAACAGTTTGATGATTTAACCATGGTGTGCATTGAGTATAGAGGTGCTCCCGAAGAGGAGCAAACCCCGCCGGATGCGCAATAAACGAAAAAAAATACGGCTGCAGTTTGGGGCAGCCGTAATTTTTTATTTGCCCGTTTAAGGCTTTCATGCATAGAATGGTAAGCACACAAATATATCCCCTTTTTTTGCCGCTCAACTGAAAAGTATTTGTTTGCTTCCAACAGAAATATGCGCACTCACAAAGATACCATAAAACAAATGCCTCGACTTATTTCGATTTATATAGACAAATGTTTTTGTTTTTGCTATACTAATAGGCAGTGCAAAATTTACACAAAAAGCGCAGTGTTATTACGAAGAGCGACATTATCAGCGGGCGCCTATTTATCAGATCATATTGGGGGTAAAAGAGAGTTTTAATGAAAAATACAGAAAGTATTCAGGGCAAAATCACATATGATAAACTTTTCTGGTTATTTATGGCAGGTTCCGTTACAGGGGTGTTGATTGAAGGGCTTTTTTGCCTGATTTTGAGAGGAGAGTGGGAAAGCCACGTTGTGACAGTAGTCGGTCCGTTTAATGCGCTTTACGGCGCAGGAGCAATGCTGTTTTTTTCTGTTGCCGCCCTGCTCAAAAACAAAAATATAATCCTAAAAGCGGCTGTCATTGCTGTAATTGCTACCGTTTTGGAACTGCTGTGCGGCATACTGCTTGCCGATGGCCTTGGTATGAGAGCATGGGATTACAGAGATGCATTTTTTAACTACAGAGGGATGATTTGCTTAAGCTTCTCTTTGGGTTGGGGCGTCGCAGGGTTAGTCTTTTGCCTGCTGTTTAATAAAATTGATTGCATTTTATGCAAACTTCACGGCAAAGTAATGCATATTATATGTATCGTGTTGTCCGTTTTGATGGCAATTAATCTGTGCATCACAGCCGTTTGCATTGTGCACTGGAGCGAAAGGCATTATCACACCGCGCCGGATACAAAACTCGGTAGAACGGTGGATGAAATGACCCCTGATGATTGGATGCAGCACCGCTTTATTGAATGGAGTTTTATCGACGAAACTAATTAAAGCGATATGTCACCGGTTACGCTCCGGTGCGGTTGTCTACTGATTCCTATTTTACGGATAATTGCAGGAGGTTTATATGAAAAAGTTCAGAGGATGGTTAAGTATCCAGGTTGCACAGCATCCGAACCGTGTGGTATTGGTCTTAATTATCTTGTTCAACTTGATTTTTTTCACGGTTTCCGCTGCGGTAATCAGTTCTCTTTCTTTAAGCGGAACCGAGAAAATGAATTTCTTCCACGCCGCTTATTATACGGTGACAATGATTCTCGATGCAGGATGTATCGAGTTTGTCATAAAGGATATAGGCACCACAGGCGTTGCCTTAACTTTAACCTGCCTTGCTGTTATCATCATCGGCATGATAACCTTCACAGGCGCGGTTATCGGTTATCTTACCAACATTCTCAATGATTTTATAGAAAATGCGAGCGCCGGTAATACACCCCTTCATCTGTCCAATCACACGGTTATCCTTAATTGGAATGCAAAAGCTCCCGAAATTGTCAATGATTTGCTTTACAGCGATAATAAGGAAACGGTTGTGGCTTTGGTGAAATCGGGCAGAGATGAAATCAAAAAGGAAATCGAGGAAAGACTCTTTCTTACGATTGAAAAAGAGAATGCGATTGTCCGCAAAAAAGCAGATACCATGCACTTTTTTGCCCGCAGGCGTTATCTTAAAAACAACCGGCTCGGCAGCAATGTTTCTTTTATCGTTATTGAAGGCAATATTTTCTCTCAAAAGCAGCTTAAGGATATAAAAATAGAAGCGGCGAAATCTGTCATTATACTCAGCAACGACCCCTCGGATTCAGTTGCCGAAGACGGCAGCTATTCCGATGAGGGCAATCCGCAGGCTGTAAAGGCTTTGATGCAAGTAGCAGATATTGTCTCGGCAGGAAAAGCCGCACATCATCAAAACATTATCATCGAGATTACCGATTTATGGACTTATGATATTGTGCAAAGAATTATCCGCAGTAAAGAGCTCGGCAAAAAATGCAATATTGTCATGTTTCAGGTTGAAAAATTCCTCGGTCAGCTGCTCGCACAAATATCCGTAACGCCGGAACTGGTGGCTGTTTACGATGATTTGTTTTCCAACAAGGGTGCAGCATTTTATACCGAGCCTGTGCAAACGGATGATGAAATCGACTATATTCGAGATTACCTCGCCACGCACAAAAATGCCATACCGCTCACTTTGCTTAGCCGTAACGGCGCGGGCTGCTGTTGCTTTGCGGCAGATAATCAAAAAAGTATTCACAAAACGCATGCGCTCAATAGCGCGGACTACAGTGTTGAGTTAAAGCATGTGCAAAGTGAATGCAAAAGAGTGATTATGGTCGGTCACAACAGCCAGGTGGAAGAGATTATGAGCAGCTACGCAGCCTACATATCCTCTCAACCCCGCGATAACCAAAACGGTACGCTAAAACTCACCGTGATGGATACAGCCGAAAACCTTCGGAGAATGGATGATTACAAGCGCTATTCCTTTGTTGAGGAAACCGTCGAATTGGATATGTATAATATCGATAAGACCCTTCAGAGAATCAGTCCTCTGCTTTTTAATACACCGGAAGAAACATGTATACTCATTCTCTCCGACGACACGGAGCTTAATGAAAATGCCGACTCCTCAGCGCTGCTGTATTTGACTTATATTCAGGACTTTATCAAGCAGATGTTGCGCAAAAACCCCGGCTATGATAATAAAAGAGTAAAAACAATTGTTGAAATCACAAACCCGGGACATTTCGATATCGTTAAGGGCTACAATATGGTCGATGCGGTCATCAGCAACCGTTTTGCAGGCAATATCATCACCCAAATAGGAGAAAAAGAGTTTATATATGATTTTTATAAGGAATTGCTGCGATACTCTTCGGATAAACCGGGTGCGCAAAACAAAAAGCCGCAGCTGCAAAAGGTCTCATCCTTCTTTAAGGAAATGCCTCCTGCATGTACGGCTTATGATTTGGTTAGAGCCGTTTTTGAAGCGTCTGTTTCCTCTGCCGATGCTTCGGAAAAACAATCCCCCGCACTGGTGCTCGGCTATGTAAAGGCCGGTGGTGAAACCATCATTTTCAGTGGCGATTTATCTAAAATAAATGTTTCACTTGAAGCGGAAGATAAGATAATTGTGTATACAGATTTTGGTTGTCAAGCTGATTAAAGTATAAACTTTTTGGTGACACATCAAGATATACAAAAAGCGTTTTAATATTATAATAACATTTTTCATTGCTACATATACTTGTAAAACAAATGGTATATTGGTATAATAGAAATATAAACTTATATGCAGCAGTTTGAATGAAGGAGAAAAAACATGGTAGTAAGACAAAACGAAACCGATAGCCCGAACAGGACTGCCAGAGCAAAAAAATCGATTGGAAAAATCAGTATTCTCATTTTTATTTTTGTGGCGACACTTGTTATCATTGGTACTTTCCTGATTGGGGACCGGAATGTAAAGATTCATAATGCGCAGGACGCACTCTCCGAATTGAAAACAGCAGCATATTCTGCTAAGAAAGCAGAGGATAATTCTAATGATGTTTTAGTTAGGAACATGGCATTTCAAGAGGTGTCAACAGCACAGAGTAATAAGCATGGTATTGTTTTAGAGGACAGAAAGAGCATGACGCTGACAGGTGTCAAGGAAGTGGCGGACTTTACCGAGACAAAGATTGTGGTGCACACAGAACTGGGTAAACTGACGATTACAGGCCGCTCATTGCATATTGGCAAGTTTGATAACAAAAAAGGTGAGTTGCATGTGGAAGGAACCATTGATTCTCTGGTCTATTCGGATGAGAATAAAAACACAGGCGGCTTTTTGGAAAGATTTAAGGAATCTGTGAAAACATTTTCCGAATCCATAAATCTCAAATGGAAAAATAAAGTGTGTAAGTTATGAAAATAGCTTGCACGCTTTTTGTTTTTTCACGGAAGCCGATATAGGAAAAAAGTCACCCTGAGTTCTATAACGAACAGGGTGACTATTATTTTGCCATACATTTGAGAAAAAAAGTGGTATTTTTGTGGTAGAAACAATTATTTTGCTTTGTAATTGACGTAGTTACGACGATTATTCACTCAAAGGTTTCATTGTCGGGACCGGAGATAATTGAAATACATAGGTTGGTAAAGGAAGGTATATCTTGGTTTTGTTCATCATGAAGGTTCTCTTTTTTGCCTATAAGTTGGCATAAAATGGCATAACTTTTTTTCAAATGGGGTAGAATTTGGGGTAGAAAAAGCCCGACAAAAGCAAAGTAGCATCAGCCCGACAAATTAGAATTTAGTTGACTAAATTCTAACGAACTGTATTGACAGTCAAATGAACATGTGATATAATAAAGTAAACATTTAAATAGTGAATGAAGATAGTGTGAATGATGTTACATTCATAATTATCTTCTTTTTCCATTTTTTACAATAAAGTAAGAGCAACGGTCCGGTTGCAATTAATTTTTATTTAAATAGATTTTAATTAAAAATAAAATTATTATGTGTAATTCTCTCATGGTTTATGATATAATAAAATAAATGATAATTTAGCGCACTAAGCGTGCACTAAATTAGAGTTACTCGTTCCCATTCGTAGTTGTCGGCAAGCCGACAGTTGCTGCGCAGCCCGCAAACTATCGTTTGCAGTTGAATTTTCCTTTAACTGCAGGCTTTGCCTGCAACTGCAAAGGTTTCTTTGCAACTGTGAGCGAAGCGAATATACGTGAGTGCAACGAACAACTGTAAATTCTAATTTATCTCAGGAGGATTTTATGAAAAATTGGCGCAGAGCTTTAAGTTTATTTCTATGCGTTTTAATAGCGTTTGGCGTTTTTAGCGCCGTACCGTTTCATGCGGCAGCGGCAGGTGGTGTTACCTATATCGAGCGCGCGTGGAATCCGGAGGCGCAAACGGAGCAGGAACGCATTCTTGATACCGAAAAAACCTGTACCGATTATACGGACTGGAGCGATGTGACAGGCACATCGCTTGCGCCGGGTTGGTATGTGGTTTCAAAAAATTGCACGGTCGGCTCTCGTATGATAGTGGCGAGCAGTGAGGTACACCTGATTTTGTGCGACGGTGTGACGATGAACTTGCAAAAAGGTATTAACATCAAAGCCGACGGTAATTTGTATATTTACGGGCAAAGCAACGATACCGGCAAAATATATGCCAACATTCATTTTTCCGATGGCACCTATGACCATGAGTGCGCGCTCATTGGCGGTGTGAAAGGGGAAGATTGCGGCAATATCACGATTTACGGCGGCACCATTGATTTAACTTATTTAAGCGGTACCGGCGCATGTATCGGCGGTGCCGAAGGAAGAGGCGGCGGTATAACGCGCATTTACGGCGGTCATGTGACTTGCCAGCAACAAGCCGGCTCGGGTGCGGCAATCGGCGGCGGTTATCATGGACCTGCAAGCCGCTTTGCGCTGGAAGCCATCCAAATATACGGCGGCGACATTGATGCCAAAAGTTGGGGCGGCGCGAGCATCGGTAGCGGGATAGAAGGTAACAGCGGCAAGGACGGTATCGGTATTTACGGCGGTACAGTGAATGCACAGTGCAGCACCGGTGCCGGTATCGGCGGCGGTCAAAGAGGCAAAAACGGACCGATACATATTTATGGTGGCGATATTAATACAGTCGCGTATGCAGAAGGCTATACCGGTGCCGGTATTGGCAGCGGTTTGGAACAAAACCAGGGTGGAACGATTGATATTTCCGGTGGCGTTGTAGTGGCAACCTCTCGCAACGGTGCCGGTATCGGCGCCGGCAAGGAAGCCAGTGCCTCGCAAATCAATATTTCCGGCGGTACGATTGTTGCCTCGTCCACCGAAGGCGGCGCCGGCATTGGCGGCGGCGCGGATGGCGGCAACGGCGGCACCATTCACATTGAAAATGCTAATGTATTCGCCTGTTCCTCTAATTATAACAGCATGGCGGATGCCACAGATGATATTTTAAAATGTTTAAACAAAACGAATCCGAATCCCTCTGACCATGGGGAATCGGTTGTCGGTGTGTTTTTGGGGCTTTTAGCTTTGATTGTGGATGGCTTTGGCGCTGACCAATCCGGTTGCGGCATCGGCGGCGGTTCTTGCGGCGGCAGTGTTTCTTCCATTACCATTCAAAACAGTAATGTAACAGCCAAATCCGGCAATTACTCGGCTGCCATCGGCAGCGGCGAAGAGGGCGATGTTAACACCATTACCATTGAAAACAGCACGGTAACGGCGACAAGCGGTGATTACGGTGCCGCTATCGGTACCGGCGATGAAGCCGATAACAAGGTTACCATTGATATTAAAAATTCTACGATTGACGCTGCCTCCGGTGATGATGCGGCTGCCATCGGCACCGGCAATGAGGTCGAGAGCACAGCAAACATCACGATTACCGATTCCAACGTTACGGCAAACGGCGGCGAATATGCTGCCTCAATCGGTGGCGGCGATGATGTGAGCGGCGGCAATATCACGATTGACCACTCCACGGTGATTGCCGATAGAGCACTTTACTATTACCTTGAAGAACCGCACGATGAAATGAGCATTCGCGAACACAGAAATTGTGACGGCGCGGGTATCGGCGGCGGTGAGGACGGTCGCGGCGGCACGATAGTCATTCAAAATAACTCGAATGTAACGGTACACGGCGGCCCCTATGCGGCAGGCATCGGCGGTGGCGATAACGGTGACGGCGGCGATATCACCATTAGAGAGTCCACCGTAAAAGCCTACGGCGGTACGGACGCTGCCGGTATCGGCGGCGGTGAAGGCGGTGACGGCGGTAATATAACCATTATCAATTCAGATATATATGCCGAAGGTAAGAGTTACGGTGCCGGCATTGGCAACGGCGAGGATGGTGACAAAACCAATATTGAAATCCACGGTTCAAACAATAAGGTAGAAGCGATTGCCGGTGGGGACGGCACTGCTGCGGCAATCGGCAAAGGGGACAACAGCATTTTCTATTCCTACCATATTACAAGATGGTTTGAGGAAACGCTCGTCTGTGATGCCGGCTCCGATAAAAACCATACTTCCAGATATTACGGCGACGACCGCTATACGGCAACAAAAAACGCCAAATATGTGTATCTGCATGCCTGTGAGCATAAAAATGCACAGTGGATATATGACAGTGATTCTTTACATGTGAAACAGTGTACAGATTGCGGCTTGCGTGATTATACCACTGCCGGCTACCATGAGTGGAACGAAAGTAATGTTTGCACGGTTTGCGGCGCTTCTGCCGTGATGCGTGAAATCACCTTTGTAGAGCAGGATACAAGCGGCAATCAGGTCACCTCAAAGGTGAAAGGCCCAGTGAGCGGTACCATCAAAGCACCCGCAAGCACCCACGCACCGGAGGGGATGGAATTTGTTTGTTGGAGTGAGAGCGGCGCCTACTATGTCGGTACCGGTGAAGACATAGGCGTGTCTAATCGCGAAAGAACCTTTGAAGCCGTCTATCTCCCTGTGACGCAGGCAACTTATATTGACCGTGACGGTGTAGAAAAAACGGTCAGTGCGCGTCGCTTAACCCACACCAACCTTGAGCTGACAGCCGGTTGGTATGTGGTGGATAGCAATATTCAGTCTATTGAAAAAATGACCATTTCCGGCGATGTGGAACTCATTCTTGCGGATGGTGCTACTTTCTCTTTCTACCAAGGCTACGGTTATTATGATTTAGATCATATTGATTGCCTGATAACGAAGGAGGGCACTACCTCCACCCTCAGTGTTTACGGGCAAAGCGCACAAACCGGCACTTTACTTCTCGGTAAGCGCCACACGGTTTTAACGGACTTTGCACAATACGGCGGTGTGGTTGACAGTGAAACGGGCTTTTTTGAATCCACCAAAAATTGCATAGTAAGCGGCGGTACCTTTAAAGCGGCTGTTTTGGCTTGTGACAGAGCCGCTATCCTCGGCGGCAACACGACAATCGGCGACCTGCCGCTCAACAAGAGCTTACAGCTCGGCTGGCAACAGACGGGCGATACCATTCACTTTGACAAGTTAGAGAGTGAAGAAGTCAGCATTGCCGAAGGGCTGGCGTTAAAAGATGACGAAGGAAATCTTTATAAAGGCGTATTGACTGCCGCACAGGCAGAAGCGCTTGCGGGCAAAACGCTCACTCCCGCTTCGGAGCACCGCTACGGTGAGCCGGAATGGATTTGGACAGATGCCTACTGCAATGCGCTTGCTGTGTTCACCTGCAGCGATTGCGGTGAAAAGGTAGAAATTGCTGCCAAAGTCACTGTGGAAGAGAAAGACAATATCCGTACTTCCACCGCCTCTTGTGTGTTAGACGGTAACACCTATACG
>JAFWGH010000154.1 GCA_017512465.1 Clostridia bacterium | reverse complement strand
GGGTGCCCCGCCATCAACTCCACTCTCCACTCTTCACACTCCACCCTCAAAGCGTTTACTATGTATAACATTTGTTGCACACCCGCATAGCGGGTGGTTGTTTGTTCCGCGCGGCGGAACAGTCTAAAGACATTAACACAAAAAAAGGCTTGAGATAATCTCAAGCCTTTTTTCTTAGTACATTCCGCCTTGCTGCATCGCCGCTGCATTTGCTGCCGCTTCTGCCTCAGGGTCGGGTATATCGGTTACCAGCGACTCTGTGGTAAGTACCATCTCTGCTACACTTGAAGCATTTTCAAGTGCCGAGCGGGTCACCTTAGTCGGATCAACAATACCGGCTTCCATCATATCGCAAAATTCATCATTGGAGAAATTACAGCCGTAACCGACTTTGCCGGAATTTTGAATTCTGTCAAGCACCACGCTGCCTTCCACTCCGGCATTCGCAGCGATTTGTCTGACAGGCTCTTCAAGTGCCTTTAAAACAATTTTGACACCGGTCTTAAAATCTTCATCCTCGCAATCCAAAAGCGCCTCAACCTTAGCTGCAGCATTCACAAGCGCTACACCGCCGCCGGCAACAATGCCTTCTTCAACAGCAGCTTTTGTTGCTGCAAGTGCATCTTCAATGCGCAGCTTCTTTTCCTTCATCTCCACTTCGGTTGCAGCACCGACACGGATAACTGCCACACCGCCGGATAGCTTAGCCAATCTCTCCTGCAGCTTTTCTTTATCATACTGGCTGGTAGTTTCTTCAAGCTGTGCTTTAATTTGAGAAACTCTGCCGCTAATTTCATCAGCAGCACCGCCGCCATCAACGATAATTGTATTATCCTTCGTGATTTTTACCTGCTTCGCTCTACCGAGCTGGTCAACCTGCGTATCCTTTAAATCGAGTGCCAAATCAGAGGAAATAACCTGTCCGCCGGTTAAAATGGCGATATCCTGTAACATTTCCTTTCTTCTGTCACCAAAACCGGGAGCTTTCACACACACGCAGGAGAAAGTGCCTCTAAGCTTATTTAAAAGCAAAGTAGCAAGTGCTTCACCTTCAACATCCTCGGCGATAATCACGAGCTTTTGACCGGCTTTAAGAATGGTTTCTAAAAGCGGTAAAATCTCTTGAATATTGGAAATTTTCTTGTCGGTAATGAGAATAAACGGGTCATCTATCACCGCTTCCATTTTATCGGTATCGGTTACCATGTACGGAGAGATATAACCTCTGTCAAACTGCATACCCTCAACAACATCACATGTGGTATCGGCGGTTTTGGATTCTTCAACCGTAATAACGCCATCTGCACTCACCTTTTCCATAGCATCCGCAATCAAAGAACCGATATATTCATCACCTGCGGAAACCGTGGCAACTCTGGCAATATCTTCAGTGCCGGAAACCATTTTCGAATTAGCTTTAACAGCTGCAACTGCAGTTTCGACCGCTTTTTTCATACCCTTTTTTATTACCATGGGATTTGCACCGGCAGAAACATTTTTAATGCCTTCTCTAACAAGTGCCTGTGCAAGCAAAGTCGCGGTGGTAGTACCATCACCCGCAACATCATTGGTCTTGGTGGATACTTCTTTTACAAGCTGTGCACCCATGTTTTCAAACGGGTCTTCTAATTCAATTTCTTTAGCGATGGTCACACCATCGTTTGTAATGAGCGGAGAGCCGTATTTTTTATCCAATACAACATTTCTACCCTTAGGACCCAGTGTGATTTTTACAGTATCGGCAAGCTGATTGATACCGCTTTGCAACGATTTTCTTGCTTGCTCTCCATAAATGATTTGTTTTGCCATTTAAACATCTCCTTAATCTACGATTGCTAAAATATCCGATTGCTTGACAATCACATATTCTTCATCATCTACTTTTACATTTGTGCCGGAATATTTGCTTGTAATAACTTTATCACCTACATTTAAGCACATTTTTACTTCGTTGCCATCCACTATTCCGCCGGGACCGACAGCGATAACTTCAGCAATTTCAGGCTTTTCCTTAGCGCTTGCCGCCAAGAGCAAACCGCCCTTTGTGGTTTCCTCTGCCTCAATAAATTTGAGGACTACTTTGTCGAATAAAGGTTGAATTTTCATTTATATACCCCATTTCTCTCCTTTTAATATTTGATTTATCTTAGGCAGTTTCCCGCTTTTTTCGAGCCATTTATAGATTGCTTGAGCAATAAAATATGCCACAATACCGATTACGGAGCCGATAATCATACCGGCAAATACATCAGTTGGGTAATGCACACATACATAAATGCGCGAAGCTGCAATTACAAAAGCTAAAATCAAAGCCGGAATACACCATGCTTTTTTATTCTTCGGCAGTGCCAATGTCAGTGCCAAAGCCGCCGCAAAGCTTGAAGCGGTATGCCCAGACGGGAAAGAAGAATCCCCGGGGATGCTCACGAGCCGCTGCCCGACATACTCTCTGGTAATAAAGTCGAACTCTCCGGCTTCCCATGGACGCGGACGGTCAATAAAGATTTTGAGCAATCCGTTTACAATAATGACATCAAGCACCAAGGCGCCCGCAACAATCACACCGATTTTTCTTGTTTTCTTAAATAACAACAATATTAGCGCCAATGCTATCCAAATATAGCCGTTATCTCCCAAAAAGGAAGCAGCAGTGGCAATCGGCGTTAAAATACTGTCTGCCGAGGATTGATGCAGAGAATGCGCAATGTTATAGAAAAATTCTTCAAACGAATAAAAAGCACTAAACATAAAAAACTCCCATACATTTATTTTAGCACTCATGCATGCAGAGTGCTAACACAATTTAATAATATACTCCATTTACTAAAATATGTCAACTAAATGAATGTTAAATTTTTATGAACAATGCGATACACTTTAGATAGTTTTTATTATCGGTTGTAATTGGACGCCTTCAAGGGCGGCATTGAGCGCCAGTTCCGTCACATTAAAATCGGCAACAATACTGCGCGGTTTGCGGTAAATATCATCCTGTCCCATCGGAACAAAGTATATATTCTTGTAATTCATCAATGTGCCGATATTTTTTGCGCTGTTACCGAGCGCATCATTCGTGGATACGGCAAGCAAAACAGGTCTTGCATTGCGCAAATGTGATTTCACCGCCATTAAAACCGGTGTATCCACAATACCGGCTGCAATTTTGGCAAGTGTATTGCCGCTGCAGGGCTCCACAAGCAAAACATCAAACATTTTCTTTGGACCAATCGGCTCCGCATCAGGTATACTGTGAATGATTTCTTTCCTGCAACAGTCCTCAATTTTTTTGATAAACATTTCGGCATCACCGAACTTTGTATCTAAATTATAAGCATGAAAAGACATAATCGGTGTCACATTATGTCCGGCATCGGTTAATATTTTCATTTGCTCTATCGCACGCTCAAAGGTACAAAAAGACCCCGTTAAGGCGAATCCTATATTACTCATAATCCACCTCCGAGAGGGATTGCTCAATAAAGTGCGCTTGCATAATTCCCGCACTTTTCGGCGCATATTTACCCGGTACCGAAGAAAAGCGATAATACTTTTGCGCCGCATACTCTACACCTGCTAAATCGATAAACGGCGTATCTGCTGCTTGAATCAAATCGTTTTTAAACACTTTCGCCGGTACAGTATTAATAATATAGTCATAGCCGCTTAAATCTTTCATATGAGCTATATTTTTTGCTTTGCAGCCAATAATTTTCGCAAGTGTTACATCGCTCTTTTTTCTTGCACAAATCGTGATGCCGGTACGATATGCCTGCAAAATTCTGATAATATGCTTTGCAATGCGGCCGAAGCCGATAACGAGAACCTTTTTTCTCGATAGGCACGCATCATCCATCTCCATTAACTTATGCACTGTGCCTTCCGCGGTCAAATAAGCATTGTATTGTACAATATCCTCTTGAAATAAAAAATCAAAATAGCTTACGTGTTTTTTCTCTAATGCACTTTTAACAGAATCATCTATTTTTCCTGCAAACACACGTTTTTCGCTATCTAAGTTCGCAACAATATCCTCTATTTTCAACTTATTTTCGCTATATGGCGCATAAACTTCGGATCTTATAAATAAAGGGGTAGGAAGCACAACGACATCAGCAAGTATGACGGCAATTTTGAGATTGGTAAATACCATCAATTCCTCCGGCACATCCGCACACTTTTCAAAGCCGATGATACTCACCTCAAAACCGCTTGCATATAATTGTTTTGCACAATAAATCTGTCTTTTATCTCCCCCTACGAACAAAATATTTTGTTTGTCCATAAAAAATATCCTCCCCATAAATGTTTCGATATCATTCTATGAGGGAGGATATTTGATTGTGAAAATTGAATTATTACGATTAATGTTTCATAAATCAAGCATATAAAGCTTAAGCTTTGAGCTTATCTATCATGATTTTGGCGGCTTTATAAATATCACCGCAGCCGAGCGTAATGATTAAATCACCCTTTTGCGCAATTGAAAGCGTGTAGTCAGCGATTTCATCAAATGTATTAAACCAAACGCTGCCGGGAATTTTTTCCGCTAAATCTTTTGTATAAATATTATAAGTATTGATTTCGCGCGAGCCCATAATCTCACTCATAACACATTTATCGGGGATTTGCAAAACCTCTACAAATTCATCAAAATGATCATATGTTCTCGAATAAGTAAACGGTTGGAACACGGCAATTACACGCTTATATCCCATATCCATTGCCGCCTCGAGTGTCACTTTTAACTCGGCGGGATGGTGCGCATAATCATCGGCAATGGTAATACCATCAATCTCAGCCAAAAATTCAAAGCGCCTGCCGGCACCGCCGAACGCTTCAATTCCTTTTTTAATGCTCGCGGCATCACAGCCCTCAAAATCTGCCTGCGCAATTACGGCAAGCGCGTTATACACGTTGTGTTTGCCGGGAACCAGCAGGCGGATATCCGTAAGCTTTTCACCTTTTTTATACACAGTGAAGCAAGCGCGGCTTTTTACCATTTCAATATTTTTCGCATAATAATCATTGGTTTGAGCAAGTCCGAAACTGATGAGGTTCTTTTGCTCTTTTTGCGGTATGTTATTGACAACCTCAAGCGTGTTTGCATCATCACCGTTATATACCACATTATCCGCCATGGAAGCAAATTTGGTGAAAGAGTGCTTCAAATTATCCATGGTTTTAAAGTATTCCAAATGGTCCGCATCCACATTTAAAATCACAGCTGTTTTGGGAGAAAGCTGTAAAAAAGTATCATTAAACTCGCAGCTTTCGCACACAAACATATCACTTTTGCCCACTCTGCCATAAGCATTAATGAGCGGCAATTTACCGCCGATAACCACACTCGGGTCTTTACCGGCAGTCAACAACACTTGTGTTAACATACTGCTCACGGTGGTTTTGCCATGTGTTCCGCACACGCCGATTGTATTAGGGTACATTCTGCTTACAGCGCCCAAGAGGATACTTCTTTCAAAGGTCGGAATTCCTTTTTGCTTTGCAGCTGCCACTTCGGGATTGGAATCATTAACCGCTGCGGTATGAATGACCATATCCGCCCCGTCAACACTCTCGGGTTTATGCCCCATGGTAACCCGGATGCCCATGGCGCGAATGCGATTTAAGATATCGCTTTCGTTATTATCGGAGCCGGTAAGCGTGTAGCCCTCCGTATGCAAAATCTCGGCAAGCGGGCACATACCGGAGCCGCCTATACCAATCATGTGAATATGTTTTGCTGTTTTTAAAAGTTTATCAATTTTTTGCATGGTTTTACCTCTATTATATTGATTGCTGACGCCGCAGGCAATCGGCTTTCATTATTTTATCATTTCTTCAAACTCATCCTCATTGATAATGCGAATACCGAGCGACTGTGCTTTAGTCAGCTTGCTGCCGGCAGCTTCACCCGCCAGAACAACACTGGTTTTCTTTGATACGGAGGAAGATGTTTTCCCGCCATAGCTCTCAATGATTTTTGACGCTTCGTTGCGATTGAATTTGCTCAGTGTTCCGGTTAAAACAAAACTCATCCCCTTAAAACGCTCATCCTTTATCTCGGCAAGCGAGCGCATATTTAAGCCGAGCTCTTTTAAGGATGCAATCATTTGCAGGTTTTGCTCGGTGGAGAAAAATTCCTTCACACTTTTTGACATGATTTCACCAAAACCGTCAATCGCCAAAATATCCGCTTCATCCGCCGCTATCAAATCATCCATAGTGCCGAAATGCTGTGCCAGCTGTGCTGCATTTTTTGCTCCGATATGGCGAATGCCAAGCGCAAAAATTAACTTCGATAAATCATTCTTTTTAGAGTTTTCAATAGATGTAATGAGGTTATTCGCCGAGGTCTCCTGAAAGCCCTCTAAGCGCATAATATCCTCTTTTTTGAGTTTAAATATATCCTCCGGAGAATGAATTAATTCATTTTCAACCAAAATTTCGACAATCGCTTCACCGAGTCCCTCAATACCATAAGCATCGCGAGATGCAAAGTGTATCAGCACGCGCACAATCTGTGCCGGACATTTATCATTAAAGCAGCGCACTGCCGCTTCATCATTAAGCCGATACACAGGAGCCCCGCAAGAAGGGCAAACCGAAGGCAACTGATAGATACCCTTACTCTCATCATGTCGGGTTACTCTTAAAACCTCCGGAATAATTTCGCCCGCTTTTCTGAGCACCACGGTATCGCCGATTTGCAGTCCCTTTTCATCAAGAAAATCCTGATTGTGCAGCGTAGCGCGCGACACGGTTGTCCCTGCCAGGATGACCGGCTCAAAAACACCGGTGGGTGTTAAAACACCGGTTCTGCCGACATTGATTTCAATATCCTTTAAAACTGTTTCCTTTTCCTCGGGAGGATACTTAAACGCCACCGCCCATTTCGGGAATTTTGCAGTGGAGCCTAGTTCTTCACGCTGTGCTAAGCTGTTGATTTTCACAACAGCACCATCTATATCAAATGAAAAAGCACCTCTGCCCTCTCCGATTTTGCGGATTTCATCTTCCACTTCTTTCGCACTGCTGCAAAGTACATAGCCCGGAACAACCGGAAAAGAGCATGCTTTTAAGTAATCCAGACTTTGCTTATGTGTGGAAAACTGTACCCCCTGCACTGCTTGAATATTAAAAATAAAGATACTCAAATTTCTTTGGGCAACCACATCACTGTTTTTTTGCCTTAAAGAGCCTGCAGCCGCATTGCGCGGATTTTTAAAAGGCACTTCACCATTGTCTTCCTGCTTTTTGATACATGCAAAGAAGCTTTCATGCGGCATATATACTTCACCGCGCACTTCTAAATAGGAAGCATCGGTTTGAATCCTTTTCGGAATATCCGTAATGCGCATCAGGTTGGCGGTAACATCCTCACCGACTACGCCATCGCCTCTGGTGGAACCGCGCACAAAGACACCGTTTTCATATTCGAGTGAAACGGAAAGACCATCAATCTTCGGCTCAACAGTAAAACCGGCATCCGGAAAATCGGCTTTAGTTTTTTCAATAAATGCCGTGACTTCGTCAACAGAAAAAACATCCTGCAAGCTTTCCATTTTAACCGCATGGGTCACTTTTTCAAATAATTTACTCGCTTTACCGCCGACAATCTGAGTCGGGCTGTCGGCTGTAATCAATTCAGGATATTCCGCTTCAATGTTTTTGAGTTCGTTATTCATTATATCGTACTCATAATCACTGATTTCCGGATTATCCTGATTATAATATAAATCACTATGGTATTTTAAAGTTTTTCTTAACTTTTCGGCTCTTGCCTTCGCTGCTGTAAACTCCAAAATATACCTCCAAAAATGAATTAGGCTTACTAAATAAATATTATATCATATTTATAAATAAAATACACTATAAATTCAGCAAAATTAAAAATAGAAGTTTGCCAAAACTGAGCTACTGCAAAACGCCGTAGCTCATACGCCCGCAGCGAGAGTCGGTCAAACCTCTATTATCTGTATATATTTTTTAAAAAATCGATGATAAATAATTATGCACCAAAAAGGCTAAAAATCAAATAGACACCGCCGGCACATAACCAAGCCACCGAGCATTGAAGCAGCACCATGCCGGTTGCCCATTTGCCGCCTAGTTCTCGTTTTACAGATGCAATTGCCGCCACACACGGTGTATAAAGCAGGCAAAATACCAGTAAAGACGCTGCCGCCTTCACACTTAACGCCGCAGTGATACCGGCTTCGGAGCCAAACAGCACCGATAGCGTGGAAACAACACTTTCCTTTGCCATGAAACCGGTAATGAGTGATGTGGTAATGCGCCAATCGCCAAAGCCTAAGGGTTTAAATATCGGCGCTATCCAACCGGAAATCACGGCGAGAATAGAATCCTTTGAGTTTTGCACCAGTTCGAGATGGAAGTTAAATGTGCGCAAAAACCAAATTACAATCGAGGCAATAAATATCACGGTAAACGCTCTTGTGATGAAATCCTTTGATTTATCCCAAAGCAGCTGCAAGGTGTTTTTTACACTCGGCATGCGGTAATTCGGTAATTCCATGACAAACGGAACGGCTTCACCTTTAAAAGCGGTTTTTTTGGAAACGAGTGCCGTGATAATGCCAACGAGAATACCAAGTAAATACAGTGCGACCATTACAAGCGCGGCATGGTTTGGGAAAAATAGTGAGGAAAACATGGCATAGATGGGCAGTTTTGCCGTGCAACTCATAAAGGGAATGAGCATAATGGTCATTTTCCTGTCGCGTGCGGACGGAAGTGTTCTACTTGCCATAACACCGGGAACGGAGCAGCCGAAGCCGACTAAAAGCGGAACAATGCTCCTGCCGGACAAGCCGATACGGCGCAACAGTTTATCGGTGATAAATGCAACACGCGCCATATATCCCGTATCCTCCAACAAGGATAAAAAGAAAAACAAAATAACGATGATGGGCAAGAAACTGAGCACAGTTCCCACACCGGTAAAAATACCATCTGTAATCAGCGAGTGAAGCACTTCATTGGTATTCCACGCAGTCAGTCCGACATCTACAACGTTGGTAAGTTTATCAATACCTTGCTCCAACAGCTCTTGCAGGAATGAACCGACCACACCAAAGGTTAACCAAAATATCAACCCCATGATAGCAATAAATATCGGAATCGCCGTATATTTGCCGGTTAAGAGCTTGTCTATGCGGCGGCTGCGCTCGCGCTCCTTACTCTCTTTAGGCTTAATCACGCATGCTTCTGTTAACTTCTTAATAAAGCCGAAGCGCATATCCGCAATCGCTGCCGCGCGGTCCAAGCCGCGCTCTTTTTCCATTTGCACAATAATGTGCTCTAAAAGCTCTTTTTCATTATCATCGAGAGAGAGCAATTCTAAAATACGCTCATCGCCCTCCACTGTTTTTGTGGCGGCAAAGCGCACGGGAATGCCTGCTTCGGTTGCATGGTCGTCTATCAAGTGAATAATGGCATGCAGGCAGCGATGAACCGCACCGCCATTTTCGCTCTGCTCGCAAAAATCGGTACGCAGGGGTTTTTCTTGATATTTTGCAATATGTATGGCGTGATGAATCAATTCATCCACACCTTCATTTTTGGCAGCGGAAATTGCCACCACGGGAATGCCAAGCATATCTTCCATGGTGTTGATTAAAACCGAACCGCCGTTTCCGCGCATTTCATCCATCATATTCAGTGCAAGCACCATCGGCGTCTCAAGCTCCATGAGCTGCATGGTCAAATACAAATTGCGCTCAATATTTGTGGCATCAACTATATTAATAATACCGGTAGGCTTGTGGTCTAAAATATACTTTCGCGATACTATTTCCTCATTTGTATACGGACTTAAAGAATAAATACCGGGTAAATCGATAATTTCGGTATTATCATTCCCTTTTATCGAGCCGACCTTGCTATCTACCGTAACACCGGGGAAATTGCCGACATGCTGGTTTGAACCTGTCAACCGATTAAACAGCGTTGTTTTGCCGCAGTTTTGATTACCTGCAAGCGCAAAGGTTAAAATACTGTCCTCCGGCAAAGGGGTTTCACTCGCTCTATCATGAAATCTTCCTTCTTCACCGAGTCCCGGATGGTCTTTTCTCTTTTTTATATCGTAAGAAAGTTGTATTTTTGGTGCATCTGTAGGCTCTATTTCGATTTTTTTAGCATCATCAACCCTGAGAGTTAGCTCATAACCGTGAATACGAAACTCCATCGGGTCACCCATCGGTGCAAACTTAATGAGCGTTATTTCCGCACCCGGAATAACACCCATATCTAAAAAGTGCTGCCGCAGTGCTCCTTCTCCGCCAACACTTTTTATAATTGCAGTACCGCCGATTTTTAACTCATTTAAATACATGTTTCATTTCCTTTAATATAATACATATGTATTAAACTATACGAATGATTTTTGCAAATATTATTTAAAAAAAATCGTTTGAGGATTTCCTCAAACGATTTTAAAAATACATTATTATTCAGCCGGAGTTTCTTCAGCGGGAGCTTCTTCTGCTTCTTCTGCCGGAGCCTCTGCAGCTTCCTGAGCTGCTTCTTCGACCGGAGCTTCTGCGACTTCATCAGCTGCTTCTTCAGCGGGAGCTTCTGTGGCTTCCTCAACTGCTTCTTCAGCGGGAGCTTCTGCGACTTCCTCAGCTGCTTCTTCAGCGGGAGCTTCTGCGGCTTCCTCAGCTGCTTCTTCAGCGGGAGCTTCTGCAGCTTCCTGAGCTGCTTCTTCGACCGGAGCTTCTGCGACTTCTTCCTCTTCGGGAAGCAGCGCACGGATGGAAAGGCTGACTCTCTTCTTATCCGCATCAATCTCGGTAATCTTTACTTCAACCTCTTCACCGATACTTAAAACATCGGCAGGCTTTGTAATTCTCTTATTAGCGATTTGAGAGATGTGAATCAAGCCGTCAATACCATCAATTACATTTGCAAAAGCACCAAAGCTTGTCAAACCGACAATCTTTGCTGAAACAACAGAACCCACAGGATACTCGTTTTGCAGCTTTAACCACGGATTGTCTTCCGCTTTCTTATAGCCAAGGGAAATCTTCTTGTTCTCCTTATCTACAGCCTTAACATAAACTTCAACTTCATCGCCGATATTCAAGATATCCTGCGGATGCTTAATCCTGTTCCAGGAAAGCTCGGTGATGTGAATCATACCATCTACACCGCCAATGTCAACAAAAGCACCATAGCTGGTTAAAGATTTTACTTTGCCGGTATAAACCTGGCCTTCTTCAATGCTTGCCCAAAGTGCTTCGCGCGCAGCTTTTCTCTCTTCGCGCAATACGCTTCTGATAGAGCCGACTGCTCTGCGGCGTGCCGGATTTACATCAATGATTCTGAATTTCACGGTTTGACCCTTGAGCTGTGCAACATCTTCGCCCTTGGGAACACCGGAAAGGGATGCCGGAATAAATATTTTAACAGCATTGGTTGATACAAGTATTCCGCCACGGATTACATCAGTCACAACGCCTTCTAAGATTTCCTGACTCTCTTTCGCTTGAGCAATGTCAAACCAGCCTTTGCGTGCATCATAGAGCTTCTTGGAAAGCTGCATTGTTCCCTCTGCATTGTTTGTTTTCATGATAATGAGATCGAGCTTATCGCCAACCTTGACAAGGTCTTCGATCTTGGCAGAAAGATCGTCAGTTAAGTCTTCGAGTTTAACTACGCCTGTCTCTTTTCTGCCGGCATCAACAAACACCTCTGTGGGAGTGATTTGAATCACAGTACCAACAACATGGCTATCTGTAGTGTCTTCATCTTTAATTGACTCTGCAAACAGTTGCTCGAAGCTCATCTCCTCATCATTAATTTTTTCGTTTTCCTTAATAATTTCAGACATGGTTTCAAGTACCTCCTTAATAATAACCTCAGGAGTGGAAGCTCCCGCGGTGACACCAGCACATGCGCAATCGGAAAAATCAATCATGTTGAGTTCATCTGCCTTCTCAATCAGATATGATTTGCAGTTGTTTGCACACACTTCATATAGCTTTTGTGTATTGGAACTTGTCCTCCCTCCAATGATAATCATGATATCAACTTTAGAGGATAATTCCACTGCTTCTTTTTGCCTTTGTGCAGTTGCATTACATATTGTATCAAAAATTTTTGCATTTGTATAGTCTTTTTTTATAAAATTTGCGCATAAATTCCATTCTTTTACACTAAATGTCGTTTGAGAAACCATTATAATGTGATGTTTTTCATCAATTTGCTCATTTTTGAGGATTTGCCTAAGCTCATCAAGTGAAGAAAAAATAAAATGGGGCGCGCTGCAGTGACCGGCTATACCGATTACCTCCGGATGGTTATGATTCCCTGCAATGAGTATCACCCTATCGGGCTGTGCCGCCTGCACGATTTTATGAATTTTGAGCACAAAAGGACATGTGCCGTCGTAATAACGAATGCCTTGCTGCTGCATGAGAGTATAGACACTTTCCGGCACACCGTGTGCGCGAATAATTACGCTTTCACCCTGCGGCGCTTCTTGAGGAGAGTTTAAAATAGTAACACCTTTATTTTCCAAATCCTCAACCACTTGCGGATTGTGAATAATCGGACCTAAAGTGTGCACCTTCTCGCCTTTTGCGAGCAAATCATACACCATGTTGACCGCACGGTTTACACCGAAGCAAAACCCTGCTGTTTTTGCAAGAATGATTCTCACTTTGTATTCTCCTTAATGGCATTAATTACCGCATCGATGGTTTCTTGCAAACTTAATTCGGAAGAATCTATTATAATGCTTTCCTCAGTTGCTTTGAGCGGCGCAATTTCACGGTGTGAATCATTATAATCGCGCTGCTTCACATCGGCAAGCACTTCTTCAAAAGTGGTTTCCACATCTTTTTCCTGCAACTGTAAATATCTTCTTTGCGCTCTGATTTCGGGTGAAGCGGTTAAGAAAATTTTAACCTGCGCATCCGGCAAAACCACCGTTCCGATATCTCTGCCATCCATGATGCAATTATTCTTATCGGCTAAATCGCGTTGCAGCCCGAAGAGGAATTTGCGCACTTCGGGTATTGCCGAAACAGCACTTGCTCCCATCGATATTTCGGGGGTACGAATTAAATCGGATACATCTTCCCCATTTAAATACACATGCTGAGCGCCATCCACAAAGCCGAGAGATACATCAAGCGCTTCAAGGCTTGCTATAACTTGCTCGTTGTTTTTGAAATCAGCGCCTTTGCGTGCGGCGTTGAGCGCCACGGTGCGATACAATGCACCGGTATCTACATAAACATAACCGAGTGCCGCGGAAGCCGCTTTTGCAATACTGCTTTTTCCGGCGCCGGAAGGTCCGTCTATCGCTACTTTAATTGTTTGACTCATGCTTAATCCTCCATTTCATTTGCGGCATATTTTGCCGCTGCTGCAGCGGTTGAAAATGCAATTTGCAAATTAAAACCGCCTGTAAATGCATCCACATCTATGATTTCTCCTGCAAAATACAGGTTATTATACAAACGCGAGCGCATGGTTTTCGGGTCAATTTCTTTGACATATATACCACCCGAAGTGATTACCGCCTGCTCTATTGACCAAAAATCCGTGATATCAATTCTAAAGTTTTTAAGTTGATATATCAGGTTTTGGCGCTCTTCTTTTGTAATTTGATTCACCTTTTTGTGCGCCTCGATTCCGCAGCGCTTAACTATGACCGGAATCATTTTTTTCGGCAACAGCTTATCGAGCGCATTGATAAAATCTTTATTCGCATTCTCGGAAAAATCTCTGAATAATCGCTGCTCGAGTTGTTGTTCACTCAAAGCGGGTTTTAAATCAACACTGACATAGTACTGATGCGAAAAATCTTTGATATATGCGCTTGCGCTTAGAACCAGCGGACCGCTGATACCGAAATGTGTAAACAGCATTTCACCCAAATCTGCATACAAGGCTTTCTTCTTGCCTTCTTCAAAAAGTAAAAGTCGCACATTTTTTAGCGTTAAGCCCTGCAAGAGCGGACAAAAGCCGTTTGAAGCTTTGAGTGCAACCAGAGAGGGCTTCGGCTCAACAACCGTGTGTCCAAGCATTTTCGCAATACGGTATCCGTCTCCCGTTGAGCCGGTTAACGGGTAAGACATGCCGCCCGTTGCCAAAATAAACGCATCCGCATAAAAAAGTCTGCCATCTTTTAATTTGCAAGCCGTGATTTTCTCACCCTCACAAATCAGTGTTTGCGCTTCCCCTTTGATAAAGTTTGCACCTTTTGCATAAACACAAAAAGCATCAACAATATCCACAGCTTTATCCGAGCGGGGAAAAACGCGGTTTCCTCTCTCGGTTTTAAGAGGCACTCCTAAACGCTCCAATAGAGTCATGGTATCTGCCGGCATAAATGCACTAAAAGCAGAATACAAAAATCTGCCGTTTGTCGGCACATTTTTGATTAATGTATTTACATCATTACAATTATTGGTAAGATTACAGCGTCCCTTTCCGGTGAGCATCAGTTTTCTGCCTGGTTTATCATTCTTCTCGATAAGCGTGACTTTTGCACCGCTTTCAAGCGCTGTGCCCGCAGCCATTAAACCTGCCGCTCCGCCGCCGATGATACAGATATGCTTCATTTTGTCTCACCATCATACACTTTATAATCCTGCCATATCTCTTCGAGCTCTTTAAAATTGTTTTGCGCCTGTTCACTTACATCATAAGTAGCCGCCACAATCAGTGCATTAATAAGGCTTAAAGGCGCGACAAGTGAATCACCGAATGACGCCATATCGCTGCGCGCAAGCAGTTTATAATCCGCATATTTCGCAGAGGGCGCGGTTGCACTATCGGTAATGGAAATAATCTTAGCGCCGCGGCTGGCAATAAAGCGCACCGCCGATACCGTTCGATTAGAATAGCGCGGAAAACTGATCGCAATACAGACATCCCCCTTATCGATATGATAAATGGACTCTAAAATTTCGCTGCTGCCGGAAGGTGAAACTAATTTTACATCTTCAAACACCATATTAAAATAAAACGCCAAAAAGGATGCCAGTGAAGCCGAACTGCGTACACCGATAATATAGATACGCTTTGCGGATTTTATCGCATCCACTGCCATACTAAAATCTTCATGAGATACACTATCCATGGTCGATTTAATCATGTCAATGTCTCTTTCAAGCACATTGGAAATAATATCTTTACCATCGAGCCTGTCATTTGTGACAGCCATGCGTTGCACAGAAGTAAGCTTAGTTCTAACGATATCTTGTAATTCTCGCTGCAATTGCGCATATTTGGAATATCCGAGCTCAGCAGCAAAACGCACAACGGTTGACTCACTCACACCGGTTTTCGCCCCAAGCTTTGCCGCAGTCATAAATGCCGCTTTATCATAATGCTCAATAATATAATCGGCAATTCTTTTTTGTCCTTTTGAAAAATGAGCATAATTATTCTTAATGGTATCAAACAGATGCATAATCAATCTCTTTTCTAATTATTTAAGTAAAATTATATATTATTAGATGATGTTTTGCAAGAAAAATTGCAAAAAAATGCAAGAAATTCATCATTTGCATGTAAATAATCAAACAGCGATAAATTCTAAAATATCTGTAGGTTCAAGTGCTATTTCATCAGCGCCGCTTGCGATTAACTCTGCTTTACCTCTATAGCCCCATGCAGCACCAATACTGCACATACCGGCGGCTTTTGCGGTGAATATATCTACATTAGAATCACCGATATAAAGAGCTTCATGCGGCAAAATGTTAAAGCTCTTTAAAATTTTATTAACTCCGGCAGGGTCCGGCTTTTTGGGTAAGCCGCTCTCGTTTCCCTGCACCATATCAAAAATGTCCGAAAAATGCGTATGAATGACTTTTAATGCATTTTCATGCGGTTTATTGGTATTGCAAGCGAGCAGTATACCATGCTCTATGCAATAGTTTAATACCGCTTCAATGCCATCATATGGCGCAACATGATAGTCACAGTCTTGTTTAAAATATTGTTTAAACTCCATAACCGTGCTTTCATCCGGCACCTCTCGACTGCCGCCCGCTGCAAAAGCGCGCCGGAGTAAATCAATCACACCATCTCCCACAAACTGTTTAAGCTGTTCGTGTGTAACCGGAGGCAGCGCATGATCACTTAAAACTCTATTGCAGGTGCGGGATATGGAATCCAAAGTGTATAACAGGGTGCCGTCTAAATCAAAAATCAGTGCTTTTATCATTTCTCAAAAATACAGGAGGGCAATGCCCTCCCGTTCTCTTAAAGTCTCAATTATAATTTTTCTACAATCTGCTTTGTCTCTCTTGCAATCATCAACTCTTCATTGGTTGCAATCACAAATACAGCCACCTTTGAATCATCGGTAGATATTTTCTTTGTTTCACCGAAAGTAGCGTTGTTTACCGCTTCATCAATCTTAATGCCGAGGAAAGACAAATGATTACATACATCCTCACGCAAAGATGGTGTGTTTTCCGCTATACCTGCAGCAAAAGCGATGGCATCCACACCATCAAGAGCCGCAACATAGGAACCGATGAACTTACGAATTTGATAACGCTGAATTTTTCTGGAAAGTAATGCGCGCTCATTGCCTTCGGTGACAGCTTTTTGAATGTCTCTTTCATCACTTGAAACACCGGAAATACCAAGCACACCGAATTTCTTATTTAAAATCTCGCTGGTTTCTTTCGGACTCCAACCCTCTTTTTCCTGTAAATAAGTAACAACAGAGGGGTCAAGAGAACCGGAACGCGTGCCCATAATAAAACCGTCAAGCGGGGTAAGACCCATAGAGGTATCTCTTACAACACCATTTTCAATCGCGGTAATGGAAGCACCGTTCCCGATATGGCAGGAAACAAGTTTCAAATCGTCTCTGCCCATCATTCTTGCCACTTCCGCAGCAATATATTTATGGGAAGTACCATGTGCACCATAACGAATGCAGTGATACTTTTCGGTCAATTCATACGGCACGCCGAACACCTTTGCTTCATCCGGCATGGTGGAGTGATAAGCATTATCAAACACACATACTTGCGGTACATCTTTACCGAATACACTAAAGCAGCCTTCAATACCCTGGATATGCGCCGGATTGTGTAACGGTGCCAAATCGCAAAGCTCTCTAATGCCTTCCACAACACTGTCATCCACCAATTCGGCTTTGTTGAACAGCCAGCCGCCCTGCACCACTCTGTGGCCGACAGCATCAATCTCGGAAATATCGTCAATTACTTTGCACTCGCCCTGCGTGAGCGCTTTCATGACATAAGAAAAAGCTTGTGTGTGGTCATTCATGGGTGCATTGTCATTTTCAAAGCTTCTGCCATCTGCAGTGGAGCCTTTAATGGTGCCATCCACCTTAATTCTCTCACAAACACCTTTTGCAATCCATTGTTCATTATCCATATCAATGAGCTGATATTTTAATGATGAGCTTCCGCAGTTTACAACCAAAATTTTCATATACTTCTCCTTTTGGGACAGCATAAAACAAGAACACTTTTGATTTATGCCATTATTCCCTTGAACTAATTTTCACAATATATTATAATAATGTAAATTGTGAGAAAATTCAAGTAAAATATCAAAAAATCACAAGATATTGAGGTAAAAATGAAAACAGCAGGTATTATTTGCGAATATAACCCCTTTCATAACGGGCATTTGTATCAAATAAAAAAGACTAAAGAAGCCGGTGCAACCCATATTATTTGTGTAATGAGCGGCAATTTTGTACAGCGCGGCGATGTTTCTATTGTACCAAAGGCGGCTAAAACGCAAATGGCGATTGATTGCGGTGCCGATTTGGTGCTGGAATTGCCGGTGGTTTGGTCTATGTCCTCTGCCGAAAGCTTTGCCAAAGGCGCTGTGAGTATCTTAAATAATACCGGCTTATGCGATATACTCTCCTTCGGAAGCGAATGCGGCGAAATCAATTTATTGAATAAAGCAAGCGCTGCCGTTAAGGATGAAAAAGTAGATGCACAAATCGGAAAATATCTGGAACAAGGCGCTTCTTTTGTTAATGCCCGCTCGAAAGCCATTCAAGATACTTACGGAAATGAGATAGAAGCCGTGATCACCTCACCGAATGACATTTTGGGTATTGAATATTTAAATGCTCTGCATGGTACCGGCATAAAACCTTTAGTGATAAAAAGAGACACGGTGCATGATGCCGAAAACGACAGTCCGTTTAAAAAAAGTGCCGGTGAAATCAGAGAACTGATACTGAGCGGTAATACTGCTTTTAAAAAAGCCATGCCGCATGCGGCTTACGAGATACTTAGACAATACGCAAAAAACGGCATGTGCCCAAATACGGTTGATGATTTAGACACGGCAATCATGGCAGTGTTAAGACGCATGCAAGCAGAAGATTTTAAAAACTTTCCGGATGTCAGCGAAGGACTTGAAAACAGAATCTATAATGCTGTAAAGCAATCCGGCAATATTAATGAAATTCTCTTGCGCTCAAAATCAAAGCGCTATACGATGGCGCGCATACGCCGCATTGTGCTAAATGCATTTTTAGGCATCGGCAAAGGACTCGGTCAAAGCGAAGTACCCTACCTGCGTGTACTCGGCATGAGTGAAGGCGGCAAAGAACTGCTCTCGGCTATGAAAGAAACCGCAAAAAAACCGGTAATCATGAAATATGCCGATTTCCAAAAGGCAGACGGCTTTGCACGGAAAATATTCTCATATGAATGTACGGCAGCAGACCTGTATGCGCTTGCCTACCAAAAACCTGCACCCTGCGGCACGGAAATGACAAATGCAATTTATATTGCCTTAGAAGAAACAATATAAGATTTTTACAATAAAATAAAAATGAGTAGGATTAAATCCTACTCATTTTTATTTTGTCCAAATGCTTTCCATATGCGCTTTTGCCATTTCATTCTATACAGTACCGATAGTTTTTCAATACAAAAATCGACTACCACCATCAGCAAATTGCCGCCTGCGAGTAATATATACATCGTGTATTTTCCGATACCCTCCATTTCTTCAAGCGGCATGCCAAACACATAAACCAACAAGAAGTAGCACCCTATCATGGCAGCGTTAAACACGGCAAATTTAATCACCCAGCGCACAACGCGCAATTTAACCTTACGCTGCAAAACATCTTTAAGCACCGGAAAGTAGCCGAAAAACATCACATACAGCAAAACCGGCTCCTTATTAGCGGAGAGGATAAAAGCAAGAATGGAAGCCGCGGCATATATCCACAGTGAATGAACCGCACCCATTTCAATAACTGCCCATGCAAGCAGTATGCCCGCAAAGGTTGGACCGATATATTCCGACATAGGGATGTTGCCCAACAAAATCAAAATCACGCTAAAGGCAGTGATAATGCCGCCTAAAGCTGTTTTAAAGCTCTTTTTCATTATCTGCACATCGAGCAAAGGCAATCACAGCAAGCAAGTGTTGCGCACATTTTACAAACACTGCCACCGCAACCCTCATTCTCGGAATTGCTCTGCCTCCAATCGTTTCTGAAATCGCCCTGCTGCTTATTGCGAACGGAATTGTACGCCGCCGCGTACTCTGCATTATTCGGCTCAAAATTGACCGCTTTTGCAAAGCAATCCGCCGCTTCCTCGAGCCACCCTCTTACATGCAGAATTTTACCTTTCAAAAAGTACCATTCCGCATCTCTTGAGGCAATCGGTACGCCATCCAAGATGGTTTCGGCATCTTCAAAGCGTTTTTCTCTAATTTTTGCGCGCACATCCCCGTATTTGATGCTTTCGCCTGCGCTGGCATTATAAGTAGAGCCGCCATTATACATAAGCGCATCATACGCCTGATTTAAACTCTCAATTTCTGCGCTGAAATCTTCATCTGAGGAAGCATAAAATGCCATTTTTTCTTTATATGCTCGATTTACTTCTTCGGGTGAAGAACCCTCCGGCAAGCCTAAAACTTCATAGGGATTCACTTGGTGTCTCCTTTCAAAATGTTTTGCTGAACCGCAAAACTGCCTTCATAAATTATATTTTCCAAAATCGGTGTATAGCGAAAAGTCGGTAAGGCAGAAAAAGCCTTTGCCGCTTCACCGATGGAAAGATTTAATACTTCATTAATGCGCTTTGTGTCATAACCGGTTTTTAAAGCATTAAAAGAGCCGCTTTTTGTATCTTGCTCTAAATCATCTGCAGCATCGACAAAATAAATCCACCTGCCGAGCAGATAACCGAAACGGTATAGCCCCTCATCATCACTCCCGTAAGCAAACAGATAGCCCAAAGAGTCTGCAGACGGATGCGCCGCTTTATCTAAGCCGACAAGTTGCGATTCATACTGCTCTTGTAAAATCATATTTTCTCTTATTTTATCGCATATTTCAGGATAAAAAGACTTTGCCTTGCGGTATTTAAAACGAAACAGTAGCGCCAAAAAAGAATAAAACCATTTTTTTATAAACTTTTCATCGCGCACATTATCAAGAAGCTTTTCATATGTGAGAATAATCAGAATAGAAGCGCACTCAAAGAACACATCTTCCGCGCCGCTGAGCATTTGGCACATTTTTGCGCGATACGGACAATAGTGCTCACAAGAAGCCTGCTCTTTTTCGCACATAGAGAGTTTTAGCAACGCCAAAAATGTGATATCATAATTTAGTAGATAGCGCGCGGTAAAGCCATAGTTTTTTTTGAGCGAACGGCAAAGCGTGCAATAAACAGCACGGTAAGCGCGTGTATTCTCTTCACTAAGCTTACATAAATCTGCTTTCACATAG
>JAFWGH010000153.1 GCA_017512465.1 Clostridia bacterium | reverse complement strand
ACGAGCCTCTTTAGAGGCACGCCAAGGTGGCAAAAACAATAAGGCTTGAACAAAGTGAAAGCCCGCGCCTTGAGACGCGGGTTAGTAACGGGGCTTATAGCCCCTGAGCAAACCACCCGTTTGACGGGTGGTATTGATTTTTATTCGGATGCGGGAGGCATCAATTCCTCTTTATCAATTTTTAAATTCAACGACATGGGATTAATGATAATGCCTTTGACCGCATCATTATGAGAAATATGCGTTATAATATTTTTAAGCGTGAAAATACCGAAAATCTCATTGGTGCCAAAGACCTGTTGCGCAGATTTAAAATCGGCAAACACGGGAATACAGGTTTTGGTTTTGCTCAAAACCGTTTTCACCATAACGCCTTGGCGCTGCGCTTCATTTTCCTCTTCGGGCAGCAACGCCTGCTTGTCCGCCATCATCACATACGGAATGATTTTTACGCCGCACAAAGCATAGGCTTGCTTAGAGATATACACAAGGGAGGTATCTTCAATATTCTGCGCGCTAATGGGAACAATGAGCGGGCACTGCTCAAGTGCATCGAGTATCGCCTTTTTATGCGCTTTCTTTTTGCCCGAAGCGGTATACGCACTAATTAATTGCGGCAAATCAAAGCGCACGGTTTTTATCTTATTTTGTGCCTTGGCTTTTTTGCCGCGCATGCGCGACAGCTTTTCGGCTTTTTGCACCTGCGGTTTTAACGGCTCCGATTCAGTTTCAATTTGCTCGGGCTCTGTTTCTTCCGGCTCTGCCTCGGCTTGCTCGGGTTCTGCTTCTTCCGGCTCTACTTCGGCTTGCTCGGGTTCTGCTTCTTCCTGCTCTACTTCGTCTTGCTCGGGTTCTGCTTCTTCCTGCCCTACTTCGTCTTGCGCGGGTTCTGCTTCTTTCGGCTCTGCCTCGGCTTACTCGAATTCTGCTTCTTCCGGTTTAGCTTCGATTTGCTCGGGTTCTGTTTCCTCCTGCTCTGCTTCGGCTTGCTCGGGTTCTGCTTCTTCCTGCTCTACTTCGACTTGCTCGGGTTCGGATTCCTCCGGCTCTGCCTCGGCTTGCTCGGGTTCTGTTTCCTCCTGCTCTGCTTCGACTTGCTCGGGTTCTGCTTCCTCCTGCTCTGCTTCGACCTGTTCGGGTTCTGTTTCTCTCGGCTCTGCCTCGGCTTGTTCGGGTTCTGTTTCTTCCGGCTCTGCCTCGGCTTGCGCGGGTTCTGTTTCTTCCGCCTCTGCTTCGATTTGCTCGGGTTCGGATTCCTCCGGCTCTGCCTCGGCTTGCTCGGGTTCTGTTTCTTCCGACTCTGCCTCGGCTTGCTCGGGTTCTGTTTCTTCCGACTCTGCCTCGGCTTGCTCGGGTTCTGTTTCTTCCGCCTCTGCTTCGATTTGCTCGGGTTCGGATTCCTCCGGCTCTGCCTCGGCTTGCTCAGTCTCTGTTTCTTCTGGCTCTACTTCGTCTTGCGCGGGTTCTGTTTTCTCCGGCTCTGCTACGACTTGCAAAGTTTCGACTTCTTCCGGTTCTAACTCAGCTTGTACAGGTTCTGCTTCAACCTCTGCGGATTCTGCTTCCGACTCTTCTGTAACAGTTTTTTTCTTTTTCTTCTTAAAAAATGCAAAAATGCCGCTTTTGCTCTTTTTTTGCGGCTTTTGTGCCTGCTGTTGCTCTTGTGCCGGCGGTGCAGCGATATCTTCCGCTTCGGGTTCGACAGCTGCGGGTCGTGCATTCACTTCTTCAAAATCCGCCGTGCGCTCCTCCGGTATCTCGTCTTGTGCGGACGCTGTTTCTTCCGCCTCTGCTTCGATTTGCTCGAGTTCGGATTCCTCCGGCTCTGCCTCGGCTTGCTCGAATTCGGATTCCTCCGGCACACAAACGCTTTCGGCCGATTCTGTTTCCACTGCAGCATCCTCGACAAGCTCTGCCGCCTCCTCTAGTGCTTCATCCTCATCTTGATATGTAAGAAGCACCGAACACCTTGCAATCTCTTCTAAAGCGCTAAATAAAGCGAGTATATAATCTTCATCCGCACACGCAACACACTTGCCGCCCTTCCAATAATAGGCATTTACTTCTACACTTTGCTCATCATCCGCTGCAAGTGCGAGCGCATCTTTGCGCTTGCGCTCGTGCTCTGCGGGCATAAATGCGGACAAATACTGCACTTCATCTATATCTAATAATCTGTCGGCAAAATCATACTTGCCGCTTTTTGCTTTGCGCTCTTTGCCGAGCAGTAAATCTTTGAGCGCATATTCCGAACATTCGTATGCATTAAATGCAAGCCTTCCGCCAAAAGTTTTGGCATAAAAAACTCTCCAATGCTCTGCACCGACATCTCTTAAGTAGACACTTTTTTCATCCGTGCCGTCAAATACTTTTATATAATATGCTTCAAAGTCCGGCGGTGTAACCTCGCTCGGATATACATGCTCAACCGGTTGCGGGTTATGATAGCGCGCAATCTCTTCTGCGCGCGCTTTGTCGGTCAAGCGCTGCCAGCTATTTTCATTTAAATGCTTGTATTTACCGGAACCCTTGCCGCCTTTTTTGAGATAGGCGGGCATAGCGGCATAAGGCACCGACTGATACGCCTCACCGTTGTACAAATACAATTCTCCGTTGTGTAAATCCACTCTTAAAGAGCAGTCAGGATCCGTTTTTAAATCAAACAGAGCGTACATATTCTCGGGGTCAATCGCCATATCATCATGATACAAAGCGATATGCTCTTGCTCGATAACATCTTTTATCGAGGTGACTCTTTTGACCTTTTTCGGTACTTTTTTGCTCGCCTTAATTGCTTTCATACAGCCTCTCTTCTCCACAAAAATTTTGCGAATACTTAACTGCATAAATTTTAGCATATACCATATAAAAATGCAAGTTTGCGCACAAACACGCACAAAAGAAGCAAGGCTGTATTATCGCGGATACAGCCTTGCTCCTTTTTTATTGCTATTCACTTTTACTGTTCATATTCATCACGGCAATCGGGTCCTGCACTTCACCCGTAACGGTCATTTCAAAATGCAAATGACTTTCATCCTTTTGCTCGCACGGCACAAGCGCAAGGGTGCCGAGCACAGTGCCTTTTTCCACGATTTGCCCCTGTGAGACCTGTGTTTTATTGCCGAGCCCGCAGTACTTTGCGAGCACTTCTCCGCCGTGGTCAATGACAATCACGGTTCCCCAGAATGCATCATTATACATCTCTAACACTTTGCCGGAATTGACCGCCTTCACTTCACTTCCCTTTTTGGCGATAATATCAATGCCGTTATGCACGCGGTAATCGCCCATCGTTTCGCTTTTCACCAAGGTGCCTGCCGAATAATCCTTTCCCGGGTCACCGTTTACAGGCAACATCCATTCGCCTTCATAGGCTTTGTTGTTTTCATAGGCATAGGTGGTTTTTTCTTTTTTAGCGACTTGTGTTTCCTTAGCGGTTGTATTTTGTACCGCCGTGGTCGGCTCATCCAAATAATCGCCCGCGGTAAGCGCATTTTGAGAAACGGGAGAGGTTGTCATCATCAGTTTATTCGAGCGGTTAATTGCCCAAATACTCACGCACAGCGCCGCAATCAATCCGAGAGTAATCGGATAGAAGGCTTTTGAATTCATAAAGCGTTTGTATATTGAAGGCTTTTTTTCACTTGTGTTTTCAACTTGATTATCCATAATATTTTCCTTTCTTTTACTGTTATGTTTATATTGTCGGCAAAATAAGTGCATTTATACATCTTTTGTTGTTTCATTCACATTTTATTTACAAAAAAGATATGACTATTTAAAAAATACGCTGTATAGTATAGGTGTACCAAGGTAGAGACACCTACGGTACACCTCCTAAAGTTTCATTAGAAACGAATCCCCCTCATACATTTATAAACCAAAAACCAAGACCACCGGCTCTGCCGATGGTCTTGGTTTTTCAACGTATCGATAAAACAAATGCGCCTGCACGCGCCGTGATTACATTATGCCTTCAATACCGTCAATCAATCCGGAAAGTGCCTTGCCCGCCTTTTTAGCGGTTTTCTTCACGGCTTTTTGATTTGAAAACATATATAAACCGAGTGCGCCGAGCGACATTCCGGCAACCATGCCGGCACCCATAGCGCCTGCCGCTTTTTTGGTGGATTTTTTCATTTTCTCTGCCCCCTTGTTTTATATTTCAATAATAGTGTGCGCACAGGCATAATTTTTATGCATTTTCGTACATTGACATATTAAATCGATAATAATATAATATTTAGTAACAATATACATATAGGAGTTTTGAAACCATGAAGCAAATTTTAACATTAAATAAAATCTCACCTGCCGGTTTAAATAAATTTGACCCGCAGCAATATACTTGCGGCGAAGTGGAAAATCCCGATGCGGTGATTTTGCGCTCTGCTTCCATGCACGATATGGATATTCCCTCAAGCGTTATCGGCATTGCAAGAGCGGGTGCCGGCACCAACAATATCCCGATTGAAAAGTGCTCCGAGCAGGGCATTGTTGTCTTTAACACACCGGGTGCAAATGCCAATGCGGTAAAAGAATTGGTGATTTGCGGCTTATTCCTGGCATCGCGCAAAATTGTGCAGGGTGCCGCTTGGGCGCAAACACTCAAGGGTAAAGGCGATGAAGTCGGCAAGCTTGTGGAAAAAGGCAAGAGCAACTTTGCCGGCAATGAAATTATGGGTAAAACCTTAGGCTTAATCGGTCTCGGTGCTATCGGCAAAAAGGTTGCTGCTGCAGCTGCCGCTTTGGGTATGACGGTTATCGGCTATGATTCCTTCTTACCCGCAGGCACACAAATTGAAAATGTGCAGCTCGTTGACGATGTTACCGAGCTTTACAAAAACAGTGATTATATTTCTTTACACTTGCCGCTTAATGATTCCACAAAGGGCATGATTAATGCAGATGTTTTCGCTATGTGTAAAGACGGTGTGAAGCTGCTCAACTTTGCGCGCGGCGGTATTGTAGACGGTGATGCATTGATTGCAGCACTCGAAAGCGGCAAGGTCAGCGCCTATGTTATCGACTTCCCGGATGATAAAATATTGGGGGTTGACGGTGTGGTTGCCATCCCGCACTTAGGTGCCTCGAGTGATGAGAGTGAGGAAAACTGCGCGGCAATGGCAGCGGAGCAGTTAATTGATTTAATCGAAACCGGTTCTATTAAAAACAGTGTTAATATGAGCCCTGTTGCATTGGAAAAAGGCGCAAAAACCTGCGTATTCTGCAAAGAGAGCGCTGCCGCGGCCGTAAGAAGTGCCGGCAAGGTGCTCGGCGAGGGTGCAAAAGGCGGCTATTGCTACATAGCGCTTGAAGGCAAGGTAGATATTTCGGGTGAAGGTATTTTAAGAGTCAGGGTGCTTTCATAATGGATACAAAGAAAAAGAAATTATTAATTATTATCCTTATTGTCTGTTTGGTACTGGCTGCGGCAGGCATTACCACGGCAGTGCTCTTACATAAAAAAAGCGCCTCCACTGCGGAGGATAAAATTCCCGCAAGTGTTAGCGCCGATGCCGGCACGGAGGATGCGCAAAGCGCAGCGGAAGAAGTGCCGGGCGAAAAATATGTAAAAAAAGAGCTGCGCAAGGAATACCGCACTGTGAATTCTTCCGGTATCAAGGGTGAGCCGGATGCAAAAATTAAAGCGTATTTTTACAATCTGACCAAAGCGGCTTCTCCGGATTTGCAGCTCGCGAACTTCGACCTGCTGAAAACCTATGAGGGCTTCCGCTTTTATGACACCACCGGCACCACAGAGGCAGACGGTACAAAAAGCTTTTTACTGGTAGTCTATGTTGAAAACGGCAAGGCGGTCATTGCGCACTACGAGGAATATGCAAATACCGATGAGCGTGCGGACATCCTCACAGAGTATATCAAACAGCTTGACAGTGACTATGAGCGCTATGCAAAATTTGCCAAATCCATTGAAGGAGACCATGTTTTATACGAATAAGAAAAGATTGTCTCTGAAAACTAAAAACAAAAAATGCTGTCTCAACTAATTGTTGAGACAGCATTTTTTTATAATACTTTGGATAAAAAGTCTTGCAAACGCGGGTTTTTCGGATTGTTGAAAAATTCTTCCGGCTCCGCCTCTTCTTGGATTATTCCTTCATCCATAAATAAAACTTTATCTGCCACTTCTCTCGCAAAGCCCATTTCATGGGTTACCACCACCATGGTCATACCTTTTTTGGCAAGTCGCTTCATAACATCGAGCACTTCGCCAACCATCTCGGGGTCCAGTGCGGAAGTGGGTTCATCAAAAAGGATGACTTCCGGATTCATTGCCAGTGAACGCACAATAGCTGCTCTCTGTTTTTGTCCGCCGGAAAGCTGGCTCGGGTATGCATCCGCTTTATCCGAAAGACCGACTCTTTCCAATAAATCCCTGGCGTTTTTTTCCGCTTCGTCCTTCGTCATGAGTTTGTTGTGTATGGGTGATAATGTTATATTGTCCAAAATGGTCTTATTGTTAAACAAATTAAAATGTTGGAACACCATTCCCATGTGTTGACGCACTTTGTTAATATCACATTTCTTGTCGTTGATTTGCTCACCGTCAAAATAGATTTCACCTTCGGTAGGCGTTTCCAACAAATTTAAACATCTTAAAAATGTGGATTTTCCGGAGCCTGAGGGACCGATAACAACGATTTTTTCTCCTTTTTGGATTTCATAATCAATGCCGCGCAAGACATGGTTGTCACCGAATTTTTTATGTAAATTACAAACTTTTATCACTTTTTCTCAAACTCCTTTCCATAAACTTGATGATTAAGGAAATGATGACAACAAGCACTATGTAAATGAGTGCCATAAACAGATACGGTACCATATATTCATAGTTATTGTTGCCGATATTTTGAAACGCAACATACAAATCCGTAGCGCCGATAAAACTGACAATGGAAGTTTCTTTAATCAAAGTAATAAACTCGTTACCCATGGTCGGTAAAATATTTTTAACCGCTTGCGGGATGATAATTTTTGTCATCGTTGTGCCGTAAGACAAACCGACAGCTCTGCCGCCTTCCATCTGCCCCGGGTCAACAGACAAAATACCCGCTCTCATAATCTCGCTGATGTACGCTCCGGAATTTAATCCGAATACAATAATTGCCACCGGGACCGATTTCAGGTGCAAACCTGCCAATGGCATTAAAACATAATAGAATATCAACAATTGCACAACCATTGGTGTGCCTCTGAAAATGCTGACATAAAAAATAGCGATTTTATCCAAGATTTTCACTATGATATTGCTTTTCGGCAACACGCGGATGGTTGCCAAAAGAGTACCAATCACTATACCGATAAGCAAACCGATGCACGCTATCAAAAGGGTGTTTTTCAAACCTTCCAAAACGGTATCGATTCCACCGTAATTAATAAAAACATCCCAAAATGCTTCAAATTTCTTTTCTAACATATATTTTCCTTTATACTCCCAATAAAGTTCAAATATCCCACCTCCTCGAAAGAGGTGGGATATAAATTGTCATGCTTTACGCCATTTCGTTCATAGCTTTGGTAACAGCAGCAGCCGGAGCGGAGTCGATGATAACAAGATTCACATTGCCGTTAATTAAATCCTGAATGGCAAGGGATGCATTATCATAACCTTTCCAGTTTGTCTTTAAGCCGGTAAATCCGAACTCTTTATCACCTTGTACATAACTTTGACCGGTTGTGCCGTTTTGTCCACCTATTACAGTGGAAGCATCATATTTCGCTAAGATAGCTTCAACATCTTCTTTTGTCTTGCATGCATCAAAAGTAGTATCGTCACCTTTCACGACAAGTTTCTGCGCTGCATTGTAATAAGAATCAGAGAAATTAACTTGTTTCGCACGATCCGGCTTTACAGTAAGACCTGCCATTGCGATATCCGCCTTGCCTTGTTGTACGGAAGTAATAACCGCTTCAAACTTCATGTTCTTAATAACAAGCTCTTTGCCGAGAGAATCTGCAAGTAATTTTGCAATTTCCATATCAATACCAAGATAGGCTTCGCCCTTTTTGAACTCAAACGGCTCAAATGCCGCATTGGTCGCAACCAATAATTGGTCTTTGGAACTGTCTTCCTCTGCAGACATTACAGGTTCCGGTTTACCGCCGCCGAAATAATGTTCGCAAATTTCATCAAACTTGCCGTTTTCTTTAATTTCTTTAATCAGTTCATTGGTCTTTTTGAGCAACTCGGCATCACCTTTGTTCACGCCGAAAGCATACTCTTCTTTCGAAAGTTCGATATCTACAACCTTAACTTTCTGATTCTCAGTCGCTTTTTGCGCTGCTGCAGTGGTTTCTTGCCCTGCTGCCGTGGTGGATGTGTCACCGTTGTCCTTTGAACAAGCAGCGAATGCTGCAACCATGCTCAAAGTGAGCACAACTGCAAGTGCAATACATAAAAACTTTTTCATAACTTTTCCTCCAAAAATTATTTTTTATTTTTTGTTGTGAGGGTATCATAGCACACTATGAATAAAAATGCAAGTATTATTCATAAATTTTTTGAATTTTTTTCGATTTTATCCGTTTTTTATAGTTTTTCTGTATATTTCTTAGCATATTCTATGAATATTTTCTCAAAATCTCGCAAACCATCATACGCCTTGAGAACAATACCGAGCTCTCTTGCAATCGGCGGGTCTATATGTTTTGCCACAAAATCATAGTTTTTGTTCTTAATGACCAAATCGGAAAGAATACTGATACCGAGTCCCGCTTCCACCATTTTTAATATTACCTCATCATCCACGGCAGTCGGTCTGAACACCGGGTGAATCCCGTATTTTTCCAACTCGCGCTTAATATCCATATCAAAACCGAAGCAGGGCATGATGACTTTCTCCCCTTCAAAGAGCTTGATGTCAAAACACTCACTGCCATCATCCTGCGCGCGCGGTATAACGGCTACAAGCGGGTCATCATTGAGGCGAATCCATTCCGTTTCGCTGTCGTACTGATTGCTCGCGAAGGCAAAATCGACCAAGCCTTCTTTTACCCAAGCATAATTTTGCTCGATGGTACCGCCACGAATTTCAACATTGATATCGGGATACTCCTTGTTAAACTCTTGAATAATCGGTAATACCCACGCAATGGAAATAGAGGTATATGAGCCGATGGTAATGGTTTTGCGCGAGCTTTCTTTAATATATGCTATCTTATTATTGAGTTTTTCGCTCGCTCCGATTAAAAGCTTAATGTGCTCATAAAACTTCTCTCCTTTCGGCGTGAGCTGTACTCCGTTAAAATTACGGCTAAGCACCGAAAAGCCGATTTCTTTTTCCAAGCTGTTCATCATATGTGTCAATCCCGATTGGGTGATATGCAATTTGTCCGCTGCCTTTGAAAACGACCCGAGCTCTACCGAAAGCACTAAGGCTTCATACTTTTTAATATCCATGTTTTTTCTCCGTGTGTCCTTTTTATACTATGAAGTCTATGAGTATTTTTCAAGATATGAAAAATATTAATATGTATTGAACATTATACTGTCTTTTCTCATGAAATTGCAAGGCTTTTTTAAAATTTAAAAAAGCCGATGTTGCAAAGCACCGCACAGCAAAGTGCGCCGGTTTCTAGTAATATATTATTTTCATTAATAATAAACAAACACGCAGATACAAATCATGTAATATACAGTAAGCCGTATGATAAACACTCACTGTGCACGTTGCCGAAGAAAATCAATATTCATTTTCTTCACAAAAATATTCACTTTTTACGCAAAAACGGTTACAATCTAATAGTTTTTGAAAATATTTTCATTTTTTTGTGTACTTTTTTGTTTTTTTCTGCTATTATATAGTTCTCTATGCAGGCGATTTTTCCCGAATATGGAAATTTGCCGTAATATACTACATTTTTATTTTTTGCCGCATCTGCGGCGGAACGAGGTTTGACATGAAAGAAGATTATGCAAAAATCCCCGAAGAAATAAAAAAATTAGTCAAAGAATCCACCGAAGGCAATACTATAGATAAATCCTTATATTCCAAATATAAGGTAAATCGCGGCTTGCGTGATGAAAACGGCGTAGGCGTGTTGACCGGTTTAACGGAAATCTCTGAGGTTTGCGCCAAGGATGAAAACGGCGAACCGATTGACGGGCAGCTGTTTTTCCGCGGCTACAATGTGCGCGATTTGACAAGGGGTTTAATCAGCGACAAGCGCTTCGGCTTTGAAGAGACCACCTATTTGCTGCTGTTTGGTGAATTACCGAACCGCGAAGACTTAAAAACCTTCCAAGCTCTGCTTGCCCGCTTCCGCAAATTGCCCAACTCCTTTGTGCGCGATATCATCATGAAAGCGCCCAGTGCGGATATGATGAACAGTATGGCACGCAGTGTGCTGACACTGTATTCATATGATACCAATGCCGATGATACTTCGCTTGATAATGTGATGCGCCAATGCCTGCAGCTCATAGCGCTCTTCCCTCAGTTGGCGCTGTACAGCTATCAGGCATATGATTACTATTTAAAGGATAACAACGCATTCTTTATCAACCACCCGAAGGCGGAACTGTCTACTGCGGAGAACATTTTGTATATGTTACGTAAGGACGGTGCCTACAGTGACTTGGAGGCGCGCATTTTAGACCTCGCTCTGCTTATTCACGCTGAGCACGGCGGCGGTAACAACTCCTCCTTTACCACCCATGTGGTAACCTCCTCCGGCACCGACACCTATTCCGCGATTGCCGCGGCGCTCGGTTCGCTTAAAGGACCCAAACACGGCGGCGCAAACATTCGCGTGTGCCATATGTTTGAAGATATTAAGGAAAATGTCAAGCACTGGGATGATGATGACGAGCTGCGTGCTTACTTGACCAAGATTCTCAACAAGGATGCATTCGACCACTCCGGCTTGATTTACGGTATCGGTCACGCCATTTATTCCAAATCCGACCCGAGAGCCGGTATCTTTAAAACCTTTGTAGAGCGGCTTGCTGCCGAAAAAGGCACCAGCGAGGAATATGAGCTCTACGCAAGCGTGGAGCGCCTGGCGCCCGAAGTGATTGCCCAAAAACGCAATATGTACAAGGGTGTAAGTGCCAATGTTGATTTTTACAGCGGCTTTGTATATCAAATGCTGGGTATCCCCGAAGAGCTGTTCACACCGCTGTTTGCCATTTCAAGAATCTCAGGCTGGAGTGCACACCGCATGGAGGAACTGATTAACGGCAATAAAATTATTCGCCCGGCTTACAAGGCAGTATTGCCCCGCAGAGCATATATTCCCATGGATGAACGATAAAACCATCATAACGGATGTCTCACCGGACATCCGTTATTATTTTTACAAAGTCCGAATTTTATTTGACTTTATCTTATCTTTTATTCTATAATAAAAAGTAACAATATACCGATACCATGTGCGCATGCAAAGCAGAGCATATTGCTATCGGCAAAGTGCAAAGGAGTTTTCTTATGGCTAAAAGAATCATTGTTGCCGGCGGCGGTCACGGCGGTATCGCCTGTGCGGCACAGCTTGCAGCGGCAGGCTATGAGGTTGAGGTTTACGAAAAACACGCAAGAGAGAATATGGGTTATGACTGGACCGATATTTTTGACCCCAAGTCCCTGCGCTATGCACACCTCCCGATGCCCGCCAAGGACAAGTACGAATATAAAATCAACATGACCTTTGTGCCGCCTTCGGGCAACACCCTTGTCAGACAGGATGTGCCGGAAAATGAGCTTGAAATCAAGATGGAGCGCCGCGATATCTATGATTTAATCATCACGCACGCGGAGAAAAACGGTGTAAAATTCTTCTTTAATACCGAGATTAAGGGTGCTGTAATGGCAGGCGACAGAGTCATTGGTATTGAAACCGAAAAAGGCAATATACTCGGCGATATGGTCATTGATGCATGCGGCTGTGAGAGCGTTGTGCGCCATTCTCTGCCGGATATCTGCGGTATTCAAAAGCATACCAATAGTTTTGAGAAATTCTATGTTTACAGGGCGTTTTATAACAAAGCAAGTGAGGAAGAGCCCGAAGATAAATACAAAATTTATATGCTTCCCAATGGCAGAACCGGTATCGGCTGGGTAGCGGCAGAAGAAGAATATGCCGACCTGCTTATCGGTGAATTTGAGCCCTTCACTGTGGAAGAGGCAGAGCAAAAAGCGGAGTTTTTCAGAAAAGACAACCCGATTCTCGGTGATAAAGTGCTGCGCGGCGGCTACATGGCAGAGATTCCGGTCAGACATCCGCTCTCCATCATGGTGGCAGACGGTTATGCCGCTATCGGCGACAGTGCATTTATGACCGTACCGATTATCGGCTCCGGCTTGGCAGATGCCTTTAAGGCTTCCAAGATGCTGGCAGACACCATTATTGCAGACAAGAGCGAAACCTATTCGGCAGAAACCTTATGGGACTATCAGGTACAATATTACAAAGCTCTCGGTGCCGGCATGGCGCCGCTTGCACTCGTGAAACTGCTGCTTGCAAAAATCACACCTCAACAGCTCGATTACCTGTTTGACTCGGAGATTATGGACGCGGATATGCTCACCATCAGTGCGGACAGTACCTCGTTGGGCTCCATGCTTTCGTTTGACCCGTCTTTGCTCGGCAAAGCAAAGAATTTGATGAAGGATAAAGAGCTGACAACGACAATTATCAGGCTCGGCAGGGATATCGGCAGGGCGGCAGCTATATGTGCCACCATGCCGAAGATATACGGCAGATACAATGTACAGCGCTGGGCAAAAGGCTATGACAGACTGTTTCGATTGAAAAAGTAAACAAAAATCCTACCGCAAGAGCGGTAGGATTTTTTGTTTTCAGTGTTCAGTTTTAGTTTGCAGAGTCTCCCAACAGCATACTTATTTAATGCCCATTTTTTCCTTGATGCTATCGCTGGTTTCCTGCATTTTATCTTTCATATGGTCGGTATTTTCCTGTACTTTTTCTTTAAAAGCATCGGTGTTTTCCTGCACCTTTTCTTTTAAGGCGTCCGCATTTTCCTGCATTTGCATTTTGAGCGCTTCCGTGTGCTCTTGCATTTTTTCCGCCATGCTTCCGGCAGAAAGCTTCATCTTTTCATAATAGTGCTTTAAATGCTCTTGCATATTGCCGCGAAAAACAAAGGTAAATTCGGTTTTTTCCTTCTTTTGCTCTCTGGAAGCGGTGATATCTTCCTTTAAATCATCATAAAAGACGATGATACCGTTATCCTCCGCAAATTTCTTAACCTTTTTTACCATTTGCATGGAATACGCATAGTCCACAAAGAAAATGCCGTAAAACACGCCGAAAATAAACAATATGTAATTCTGCGAAATGAGATAATCCACCACATCGGGCAGCCAGCCGTGGAAAAAAACATAGTAAGCGGCACCGATCAATCCCCAAATAGCGGAAAACAGCGGACAGATAATGCCCTTGTAATTCCAGCGCCTGCGCGAATAATCCCACAAGCGAATTTTCATGCGGATAATGAAGATTTCACCGGCAATCAATTCCACCAAGGTCATAACCACCGCTTCACTGAGCACAATCACAATCGCTTTGAGAACAGCATTTTCAATCGGCAACATGTCTCCGAAATAGGACATAAAATACAAAATTGACAGCCCAAAGCCGTAAATAGGCAAACACGGTCCTGCCAAAAAGCCGGGATTCACCCAGCGGTTTTTGCCCCTTGACAAGAGTACAAAGTGCCGAAAAAACAGCTCTACCACCCAACCGCCTGCAGAGCCTATCATAAAAAAGGTGGCAAACCTGAAAACATAAATCATATATTTCACCTGCGTTGCTTTAAATAATAAATAATATTATATCACTTCACCGCGTATATGCAATCGAAATCTGGCACAATTTACACAATGTTCATTTTTATAGCGGACTCAATAAAATTGAGTCCGCTCAGAGTGTCGAAAAAGTGGCTGAAACCACACGACAATTATTGAATTATTGATTTATTACAATTTAAAAATAATAGCTACAATAGCGGTGAAGTTAATTCCGCATTTTATCTTTCAAAACCGGAACAGTAAAAATCGCCGTATCTACGGCGATTTTGTGTTTTTGCCAACTCGAGCTTGGAGTACATAGGGATAAGAATAATCAAGGCTGATGTGCCTGCAAACAGTT
>JAFWGH010000152.1 GCA_017512465.1 Clostridia bacterium | reverse complement strand
CCGACTGCTGAGCGTTAGCTCGACAAATCCTTATTTGAAAAGCGAGGACGCCCTGCCCTCGCTTTGAGATTATTCTAAAACATAAACCGTGACTTCTCTGATGCCCCACTGTTCGCATTCCTCTTCACTATTCATATACAGGTCTGCGATTCTGCCCATACCGGTAGTGCCCCAGCCGCAATCTGCTGCAACGCAATAGCCGTAGCCGGTGACATAGAGCTTTGTGCCGTAAGGAATCTCTTTGGGGTTTACACCGATTCTGCCGACACCCACGGTCATGCCGCTCGCTGTCAAGCTTCCGGGCGGCTCGTAGTAAGCGCTCGCAATACCGGTGTACTTTCTGGTGTACTTAAAATCCCCGGCGGAAGCCGTTGCGGTTTTCGTTTGGTTCTTTTTTACTGTCGGTGCCACATAGGTGCCGACTGCCACAACTTTGTTGACCGCCTTCTTTATTACCTTCTTGGCAACCACTTCTTTTTTGACAGCCTTGCCATCTTCGTAGCGCACTTTATAGGTGATTTCTTCTTCACCGGCACTGCCTTTTTTCAACACCTTTTTTGTGCCCTTGGCAAGTGTATCGTCTTTTTTGGTGACGGTTTTGACGGCGATTTCTTTTTTCTCCGTCTCTTTCGCATACTTTACACGCGTCACTTTAATGGTTTCACCATCTGCCAAAACCGTATCCAAAGCGGGAGTAACCTCGTCCTCTTTTGCGAGGGTGATGCCGTTTTCCTCTAAAAGCTGCTTTACGGTTTTGTTGCTTGTCTTAATTTGTTTGGTTGTGCCGTCTGCCTCAAGGGTGGCTTCGCCGGCTTTGTAGAAAGTGATTTTGTCGCCTTCTTCAATGAGCTCAAACTCTGCGGGTTCGAGCACATCGCCCTCTTCCAATTCTTTACCGAGATAAGCGAGTACGTCACCGGCGGTTCTTGCAGGAAGTGTCACTTTCCAGGAATTCTTGCCTTCACAGAAAACAACATTCATCTCACGCTTAATGATAATAAGCGCATTTTCTTTATTCATTTGTGAATCATCAATCACATCGAACTGACCGAGGGTAAATCCGTTTTCTTCAACGATTACTTTTGCATCTGTTTCATTGGTGGTCACGGTAAGAGATGTGCTGCCATCCAATATCGTGATGTCTTTTGGAATGTTTGCAACTGCAAATATCGCTGCTGCCGTCACAACAATTGCGGCAACTATAATGCCGATAATGACTTTACGGCTTATTTTTTTGTTGCGATGCTTTGCATATCGTTTACTGTCCATAATCCTCCTTTTTCGGGAGAGCTGTCTAAGCAGAACTCTTATCGGACTATACCGATTCCCGAACGCACACATTATAACGGATGAAAAACTGAAAATCAAATCAAATAACCTTGTGGTTTTTGTGCATGTTGCACAGTTTCGAGCACACTAAAGCACAAAATAAGCAGTTTTTCACTTTTTCTCTCCCCAAGAAAGTTGAAAAGTTTTGGTAAAAACTACAGAAAAGTTACAGGGTTACATTTAATTGTAACTTTTTTGTAACTAAATGCCACTAAATCCTACTGTTTCAGGAAATGCGCAACTTGCCTGCTTTGTAACCTTTTTGGACAATTTTTTCCCGTTAAACTGCGATTTTCTTTATATTTTAGACTCCGTTCGAGCGATAATCGACCTCTTATCGACTGTATCGCCCGGGGCAAAAGTGCCACGGTATTATTCCCCTTCTCCCCTTTTTAGTATTTCCTTTTTTGGTAATTTTATGCATTCGGCCGCAGCAATAGACTGGTCCGCTGCTTTGTGACGTTTTTCGGCAGCCGGTATGTGCTTTTTGCGCAAAAAAGTGCATGCGGCTTTTGCCGCATGCACCACATAATATAGTATATAATTATTAATACAATATTAATAGAAGAAAGCTTTACTTGTCCTTCTTTTTGCTCTTTTTCTTATCATCGCCGAAAATGTCTCTATTGCGTTTTCTGACACTGTCCGCTACAGAGGCAAGAATCACAACCGCCACAAAGCCGCAGCCGGCGGAAATGACGGCTGAGGGAATTTGATCGGAAATAAAGAGCATTACCGAGGATACAACGGTTCCGACAAACACAAGCAGTGCCGCCACCATAATGGCAACAACAATCTTTTTAACATCAGCTCTCTTTTTTATCGGTTTGACATCATCATTAACACCTAAACAGTGCGGGCAAAAATTAAAACCTGCCACCTTGGTCGGCTTCACATTATCGCCATAGGTATTTTTACATTTATCACATTTCCAGCTCATGTGTTTTCTCCTATCGTTTCATCTAATTCTTTTAACTGCGGGGCGTATTTTTTTCTAAGCGTTTCATACACGCCCTCCAAAATCCTGCGATCGCTTACCGGAATAAAAGAATCGTAATCTTTACTGACATTATCATATTGCATGATAATCACTTCATCGTCATCATTTTCAAGCGGCATAAACAAGGCATATTGCTCACCCTCAAATGTTGCAGAATCTATATATTCAATTTCCGTTTCGTTGCCCAAATCATCACTCAGGACAATAACCTTATTGATATCGTAATCCATATTTTCCTCTTTTGTTAAGTCAACTTTGGTAAACATTATTCTAACACACTGTATGGCAAGGATTCAAGAGCTTTAAAAGAAATAAATACACTTTTTCCCCCTTTTTGTGTCAGCATGCCTTGCGCACACAATAATAGCGGCGTATTTTCATCAAAGATATCATTTGCATAATACACCCGTGTTTGTCCGCTTTTGCTATCTGCCAGGCATATCTTTTGCACCTTATAATCCAAGCCCACTTTGTTTTGCTCCTTGCCTATTGTCACGGTTTTTGTACCGATGCCGGCAAGGGAATATACACTTTTAAACGCATCTAAGCCCGCAACCGCTTTGCCGGATAATAGATGAACAGCGGTATTATCACCGCTTCGATAAGCGGTAAAGCCGTTTACGGTATATGCCGCAGGCTCACCCTCCAAGCGCACAATTTCTTTGGCTCCTTCTCCGGTTCCGCAAAACACTGCCCATGCGCCGTCTTGCGCTGCTGTATAATAAATATTCTTTTTGTCGGCATATAAAAATGTGTCCGAAATCTCGCTTTGACAAGTATCGGTGCGTCCCGAAACCGTTTGCAGCAAATCATATTTTTGCGCCTCGTCGGAATGATTGTATTTTCTGCCGCTCAGGGTGTAACCCTGCCGCAACAAAGACAGCGTTGCACAATCCCAATCCGTGCGCAGTTTGCCGCTGGGCTCGGTGGTTCTGTTGTTTTGTGAGAATAAATAATCGCCGACACTGCCGTCTGCCCCCAAACAGATGAGCTCCGAATACAGGGCAGAAGCGGCACCTGCATCACTGCGCGAGGTATCTAAACATAATACATATGTATAAGGCGAGACATATGTGGCAGGCGTATCCTCCACCACGGCGAAAACATCATTATAAATGCCTTCATCCGCATGCCACACACCTATGCCGAAGCTGCGCTTCCCGATTTCGACAAGCGGTATTTGAAATGCCATTTCCACCCCTGCAACCACGGGGGAAACCTGCAAGGTTGTCTTGGCGGAAAGCTCTTTGATTGTACCGCCCTTTGCATAATAATACTTTACGGGGGAAAGACTGTAAAACAACCCGTCTATATCGGTGGCATACAGCTTTTGAGCGAGTGTGACGGCTGCTTTTTGATAGGCTTCATCCGCAAAATCATATGCCGGCTGTTCCTGCTCGGACTCCACGGGTTCTTTATTCTTTGACAAAAAATAAAACCCTGCCGCAATGCCGATACAAACAAGAACGGCGAAACAAATGGTAAATACTGTCTTTTTTTTCATATGCTCTCCATTTTATATTATATCAATTTAAGCCGGCTTTGGCTTTTTCTATTCGATTAAAAGCGCTATTGCGCGCACGCCAAATGAAAATCGCGGGCATAACAGCGAAAAAGAAATCACAGTTGTATAAGCCTGTACTGCCTATATTATAGTGATATTTTGTGCATATTTCAACCTGATTTTGGCAAAATAAACATGTACAATTAACGAGGTGATTTGTATGCATGAATATTTTAAACGCATTTTGGCGGCGGCAACCGTCATACTAATTATTGCTCTTGCGGCAATTCCCGTGGTAAATGCTCAAAAAAGTACACCTGCACTTTCCCGCTACGGCTCCACGGGCACAGAGGTAAAAAACATTCAAACCGTTCTCAAACGGCTCGGCTATTATACCGGCTCGATTGACGGTATCTACGGCTCCGGCACAAAAAGTGCCGTTACGCGCTTCCAACGGGACTGCGGCTTAACACAAGACGGTATTTGCGGTCCGGTAACACTACTGTATTTGGGGCTTGATTCGGGCAGTTCCTCTTCTGCCGGGGGAAAGTATTCCTCCTCGGATGTCGCACTGCTCGCTAAGGTAATTTCCGCCGAGGCGCGCGGCGAGCCGTACGAGGGACAGGTTGCTGTCGGCGCCGTTGTGCTCAATCGCGTGGCGCACCCTTCTTTCCCCAACTCTGTTTCGGGTGTGGTGTATCAATCCGGTGCTTTTTCAGCTGTTACAGACTCCAACTGGTCTGCCGGCGTGACAGACAGTGCAAAACGGGCAGCGCAGGATGCTATCAACGGCTGGGATCCGAGCGGCGGCGCAATCTATTATTATAACCCGAAAAAGACCAGCAACCAGTGGATACGCTCGAGAAAAGTTATCACGGTGATCGGTAATCATTACTTTGCCATATAATGCGTGCAAACAGCTGTTTTGATAAAACGAACGCTTTTCAATATAGCGTTAATCTGAAAATACCGGTGGTTTTTTGATATTTACATTCTCTTCCCCTATATGATATAATTAAAAAAAACGATATAGAGGTGATAATATGAAATGTACTTCCTGCGGAGCAGAATTCACCGGTGCTTTTTGTCCTTATTGCGGTGCTAAAGCTCCCGAAGCGGCTTCGTCCGCACCTGTTCAAAACAATAATATATCTGCCGGCATACAACCACAGCCTCCGGTCAATCCTACACCGGCTGCACCTGAGCAAAACAGCGCTTTTGTAAATGCGCAACAACCGAATCAGACAGGTGCAAACGCTTACAGTCAGCCGACACCTCCGGTGGGCGGCGCATATCAACCGGCAACTGCCGGCGGTGAGATGTTTAAGCAACCCAAAAAGAAATCCAAGGCACCTTTAATTATCGGTATCGTGGTTGCCGTTATCGCCATTATCGGTATTTTGGGCTTGTGCTTTGCACAAACTATTATTCGCTCAATTACAGGCGAAACCGCTTATTACCTGTTGCAGGAAACCGAAACCGTAAAAGATTTGCTGGATTTGGATGCTAATAAGCTGCAAAAAAACAAGAAAGTGGCCGCCAACTCGACGATTAGCATAAAAAGTGATGACAACAATATTCCCCAAGATGTGCAAGAGCTGATATCCAAGATTTCTTTGTACACGGCTATTGACCAAAAGGAAGGAAAAATGATGCTCGATGCAAAGGGCGATTTTTCCGGAAAGAACGCAGAATTAAAAGTTTGTGCCGATGAAAACGGCTTGGGGATTACTGCTCCCGGTTTATCCGATACTTCTTTTTATATAAGTTTGTCTTCCGCTTTGGCAAATGCCAACAGCGATGAGCTCGATGAAATCAAGGGTGAGCTTGCTCCGATTATTAAAGAAGTGGAAGAAGAAGAGCTGAAGGATATTATCACAGTTGAGAAAGAAGAGGTTAACGGCAAAAAATGCCGTGTGGTTACCTATGCTTTCACCCAAAAGGTGGCATATAACGCACTTGCCAGCTTGATGGAAAAAGTCATGGCTAACGAAAAGCTGATGAGCAAACTCGAATCTGTGCTCAAGACGGTTTATGATTACTCTTACGGCAATTATCAAGAAAATCCTTATTATACTCCACCCACCTATGATGAAGTATTGCAAAACTATAAAGAGCTTCCCAAACAGCTTAGGAAAGAAGCCGAGAAATCCACGAACGAAAACAAAGTGTTTTTTTCCATCGCTTACAAAGGCAGCAGAATCGTGCAAAGAAAACTTGCCGGTAATGAAGTAATCACCATTGATTCCGACACTTCCGCCTCGGAAAAAACCTTATCTGTAGTATGGGAAGGCAGCAAAGATAAGGTTGAACTTGTTTCCTTCTCTAACGACGGTAAAGAATTATATCTGAGTGTAAAAGAAGATGGTGGCGAGAAGCTTTTTGATCTTTCCATCCATGATTATAAGGTGAAAAAGATTAACGGCGTGTACGTGCCTCTTTTCTCCTTAAAGCTTGATTATCCTGATGCCGGATTTGTTGTGCGTTTAGATGCACAAGAGGATGAAACCTATAACCTTTATTTTAATGTGAAATCCGATTCATCCTCCGAAAATGAATTCACTGTAAACATATTCAGCGAATTGAGTTCCAGGCCCGATTTTTCATCGTTTGAAGAACCGGACAAAAATGCTTCTACCGATTTTAATGGTTTTGTAAACGAGGTTTCAAGCGAATTAAATAATGTTTTAAAAGATACTATGGATAATTAATTCCTAACGCTTCCAAAAAATAAAACGAAAAGAAACCGATTTGTTTGTGCACAAATCGGTTTCTTTTTGTTATCAATTTAGTATCCAAACGCCGAGATTCAAATAACCCGCAAAGCTCACCCACACAAGATAGGGAATTTGTAAATATCCTGCCCCCGGCTCGATGTTTCTAAATGCAAGAAGCATCCACAATATCAGCGCCCAGAGAATCAGCAGCCAGAAGAATGCCACACCAAACGCCTGCCACTCAAAGAAAATGATGCTCCACAAAAAGTTAAACGCAAGCTGCACAAAATAGATATACAGCGCTTTTTTGCGGCGCGCTGCCGGCGGACTCAGCGCAACACGCGCTGCCGACACGCCCATCAGTGCATACAGGACGCTCCACACAATCGGAAAAAGTATTGCCGGCGGCGAGAGCGGCGGCTTTGTTATGGTTTGCGCATAGAGCTTTGTGCCCTCACGAATAATGAGCCCTGCAATCAAGCCGACTGCTTCGGTAATCAGAATATAAAAAGCATATTTTTTCCATGGTTTTGGTTTCATCTTTCTCACCCCTTAATAGTGTATGATAAAAAGGCTTGTTTATATGCACACACTTCAACATATAGTGAGAAAAAAATAAAGCGGTGTGCCGATAGGCGCACCGCTTAAAAACCTACGAATGTTCTAAAAATTTGTTTTCCATATGGCTGCACTCTTTTCGGCAGTAACAAAATCACAAAGGAACCAACCGTAAAAATACCCTCTTTGCAGTGTCCCCTTTGCATAAAGCCAGGCACCGACAGTTTTTTCTATCGCCTCGGGACTATCCTTCATCACCACATTTGAGGAGGTGTGTATAATGGAGCCGTACGGCACGGTTTTACCATCGCGCACACGAGAAACGTGTTGTAAATAGTCTTTAACCTCTGCCAATTTTTCCTCTCCGGTGATATCCCAATGATTGTGATAGTGGAATTTCTCTCCGCTATAGCTGCCTTCTCCGGTATCGTTTGGCATTTCAATATTGCCGCCCATGCCGATTTCTTCATACTCGGGATACAGCAGTACAAACTGTCCTCTCACCTGTGAGAGTGTCGGCATCTTGGTATAGATATCACTTCCCTGTTCCAGATATAAGTAAGGCTTTCCGGTGGAGGGATTTACCTCGGTTTTAAGTTCCTCTAATACTTGTTTGAGCAAAGGTACATATGCCGTATTTTCGCCGTTTTCATTTTTCAGTTTAAGCACCAGTGTTTCACCGGGATATTCCCGCAAAAAGGTTTTAACCAGCTCTAAAACGGTTTGCATGGTAGTGGGCTCTGTGCACGCCTCATCCTCATAAGCATAAAACTCGGTATCCAGGTTTACAAAAGGAAGCCCGATAACCGCCGCAAAAAACATGAGCGGATGCAGCAGATACACATATGCCAAAATGAGATTAACCTTTTTAACATCATTCATATTGCCGTGACACAAACGAAGCTCATCGGATTTTGAGGAGAAGCGCAAATCAAAAAACCTTACGCCTGCATTTAACTGCTGCTCGAGAGTTAAGCACTGTGTGCGGGCATACTGCCATGTGCCCATGACGGGAATGCCGAAAATGCGCACATAGTTTCCGGTGCCGTTTTTTCCATAAGCCATGGCGCTGTCATGCGTGCCGGGAAGGTTGATTTCACTCAGCTTTTTGTTATCATCAAGCCCCTGCATCCAATCTGCGGCAGAGGCGTTGGCAGCGGCAGGTACCTGCTTTTCGGCAGCCGATGCGCTCACGCCGCACGAAGAAAGCACCATCAGCACCGATAATAAAATGCTGATAATCGATTTTATGTCTTTTTTCATACACTTTTCCTCCCGCGACATTCTATAGCTTTATTGTAACATAAAGTTAATAATAGTCAACTGAAAAAAACTTTGTAAGAATCCCGCAAGGGATTTATTTCATTGAAAGAACACCATCTGTGATTGTATCACAAATGGTGTTCTTTCTTGGTGGAGATTGCTGGATTCAAGCTCCGCTTCGTCCGCTTGCTGCGCAAGCCTCCGCTCGTCCAAACAAACTGCGCAATAGAAAACATTTGCAAGCAGATGTTTTAGTATTGCTCCGTTTGTTTCTCCTCTCCCCAAAAAGTTTTAAAAATACTTTTTGGGGTCCCCTTTTTTTCGTTATTCGGCTCCGCCACGGCGAACCGCCGCGAGATGGACTACGGTTCGAATCCGGACGCGTCTCACCAAAAAAGAAGGACTTGCCAAAGCAAGTCCTTCTTTTTTGGTGGAGATTGCTGGATTCGAACCAGTGACCTCCTGCGTGTGGAGCAGGCGCTCTAACCAGCTGAGCTAAACCTCCGTGTCCGGTTTGTGTTAAGCATTATACCACGAATGCCGGCGATTGGCAATAACTATTTTAAATTTTTATTGTTTTATGCTTCGGAGTATACAGCCGCTTTGCTCTATTCTCAAAGACTAAACAGCCGATGCGCGGTTCGCATCGGCTGTCGAGGTGAAAGGAAGGAAAAGATTTTAACACCGGTACATTTGTTGATTTTTCACATGTGTACTCCCCTTAATAAACATTTGTTATATTTAAGTGCTTTTTGATGAATAACAAATGTACCGAAATGTTTTAAGCTGTTAAGTTGCTTTTGATATCATACAAGTTTTTCAAACACAGGTGTTGCTCTTCCCGCTGTCCCGGAGGAAGCCATGGTGTTCATCACTTACACAATCTGTTCGCCTGCGCGCTCGTTGCTTTGAGAATGAAAGCTGCCGCATCTACCGCTTCTTTGCACGTTCGAGCGCCTCATCCTTGTTTGCTGCAGTGATGCGGCTGCTGCCGATGTCCTCAATTTGTTGACACTTTTACACTGCGCTCACTGATGCCGGGCTATTGTATTGAGAAAGATTATCCTATCTTTTGTGACAAGTGCTTGCCCGCGGGACATTGCGAGGACGAGGTATCCCTCGCGTGCCGTTGCGGCTTTACTGCTTCTCGCGTTTTCGCTCTATGCAGTCATACAGGAGGATGTTGCCGCTGCGGGCAAACGCTTGTCGTGAGGAGAAAAATGGAAATAATGGAGATACAAATGGCTGTCGGACAATCTAATCTGCTTTATGAACTTTCATTGGCTTCCTCCCTTTCTCTTTGGCTGTTCTCTTTAGCCATCCCCTGATTACATCCTTACTATAGCATGAAAAAAGGCTTTTGCATATATGCAAAATACCCCCGATTTGTAGCCTAAATTACACTTTTTTCTCCCTGTGTAGCCTAAGCTACACACATGCATAAAATTGTATCCTTTTTTGCCCGAAAAATCGGGTTGATTCTTGCTAAAACATGCAAATCTTGAAAGTAAGCAAAGAATATGGTAATATCATAATAGTAATATTGAATGAGGTGCATCATGAGCGAAAAGAAAATCGACCGCAGGGCGCTAAAAACGCAAAAAGCGCTCAAAGAAGCTCTTGCAGAGCTTTTGAGCGAAAAGAAAATACAGCAAATCACGGTTCAAGAGGTGGCGGATAAAGCGGATGTTCACCGCGTAACCTTTTATAAGCACTATTGTGATATTTATGAGCTGTATGACCAGTTAAAAAATGAGGTGCTTTCGGATTTAGGCGTGCTGTTAATCAAGTTTCATGAAAATCCCTCAAAGGATTTCGGGCTTGAGCTCATTGACTACATAGCCGCTCACCCGAAATACTTTAAAATGATATTCAGTCCTCACAATACCGGGGAACTGCGCGTGAATTTCCTAACCATGGTTGAAGGGTTGTTTCGCCTCATCCAAACAGAAAAAAACGAAGTGTCCTTTAAGGATGATAAATTAGACTATTTATCTGCCTTTTGGTCATGCGGCTGTGTTGCGGTGATTGAAAAATGGGTGCAAAAGGATTTTGCACAATCTAAAGAGTTTATTATTAAGACACTTTCCGAATTGGATGCACATATGGAAAAATACTTAGCAGTGCAATGATTTGCGGTGTATCTCTTCCCAGAGAAAAAACGGGCTGTCTCAAATGAGACAGCCCTCAGAGTGTCGAAAAAGTGGCTGAAACCACACAACAATTATTGAATTATTGATTTATTACAATTTAAAAATAATAGCTACATTAGTAGTGAAGTTAATTCCGCATTTTATCTTTCAAAACCGGAACAGTAAAAATCGCCGTATCTACGGCGATTTTGTGTTTTTGCCAACTCGAGCTTGGAGTACATAGGGATAAGAATAATCAAGGCTGATGTGCCTGCAAACAGTT
>JAFWGH010000151.1 GCA_017512465.1 Clostridia bacterium | reverse complement strand
TTAGTTAGGCGAGCGAAGCGAGCAAAACCACCGCGGTTGGTTCGTTGTTCAATTTAACCGCTTTATATCGCCCCTTGACGAGGGGAGATGTCACGAAGTGACAGAGGGGTAGACCTGTAACGAACACAACTTTGGTGGTTTTGCTAAACACCTCGACAAATCCTTATTTGCTTTTTTTCTCTCATTTTGTTATGATAATACCATGTTGAAAGAAGATATTTTAAAAGAATTAGCACATAATAGAGCCCGCAGTCTTTCGGGACAGGCGCTTGCCGATACCTTCGGCGTATCGCGCAACGCCGTGTGGAAGGCGGTAAAAGCACTTGAAGGAGAGGGCATTGAGATTGAGGCGGGGACCAATAAAGGCTACCGCCTTGCGCCGCAGGTGTTAACACGCTTCGATGTGGATGTGCCCGCAGACATCAAGGTGTTTTTTTATGAGAGCATCGACAGCACCAACACGCAGGCAAAGCGCCTGCTGGCGGCGGGGGAGCAGGGAAAAATCCTGCTTGTTGCCAATGAGCAAACCGCCGGCAGAGGCAGATGCGGCAGGAGCTTTTATTCGCCGAAGCAAACCGGTTTATATTTTTCTTATGTCTTTCATCCCGGTGCGTCTGTATCCGACACGGTGTGGATAACCACGGCGGCGGCAGTTGCCGTGATGCGGGCGATAGAGCGCCTCACACCGCTCAAACCCGCTGTAAAATGGGTGAATGATATCTATATCGGCGAGAAAAAGGTTTGCGGCATTTTAACCGAGGCAGTATCGGATTTCGAGAGCGGCACGGTGGAAAGCGTGGTTATCGGCATTGGTATCAATGTGAACACCGCGGATTTTCCGGAAGAGATATCGGAGCGTGCGGCGAGCTTGAATGACAGTGCGCTGACCAGGGCGGCACTGCTCAATGCCGTGCTTAAAGAGCTGTTAATCATCTGCGCGCAAAAAGATAACGAAGAAGTCTTAAAAGAGTACAAAGCGCACAGCCTTGTGCTTGGCAAGCAAATCTCCTTTACACGCGGCGGTGAGACATATGAGGCAACCGCAGTAGATATTGATGAGCAGGGCGGCTTGGTGGTGCGCACGGCACAGGGAGAGCAAACACTCAATTCCGGTGAAATCAGTGTGTTTTTTTAGGCATGACGGGTTGATATTTGTCGAAAAATATTGTATACTGTATTGAGTTATAATATATTTAGATATACAATGGTGATGTTATGAAAAAACACTTGGCAAATATTATTTCTTTTTCCAGAATCATTGCTGCCGCAACTTTATATCTTTTTTCAACAATAAATTGGCAATTTATGCTCGTATACACCTATTGCGGAATCACCGATTTAATCGATGGACCGATTGCCAGAAAAATGAATGCCACAAGCACCTTAGGCTCTGTTTTGGATACGGTCGGCGATATTGCTACATACATGGCGCTCGCAAAAATATTACTCGTACAGCATTTTATTCCCACTTGGGTTGTTGTATGGATGATTTCTTCCGGATTGATTAATTTGGCAGCAGGCTTGCTTTCTTTGGTAAAGTGCAAAAAGTTTTTTATCGTACACTCTTTATTCGGTAAGATTTTGGGAGGCAGTGTATTTGCATTTCCCTTTATGCTGAAGATTTTAGAGGCTTTCGGTATGGAAACCACCGGTGCCGCGCATGTTTGCATGGGTGCTATTTGTGTGATAACCACGATAGCGGGAATCGAATCTTTTGTGGTGCAAACAAAGATTACGGACTCCAATACAAAGGTGATTACCATTTACGGCTTTATAAAATATTTGCGCGCACAAAAACAAGAGCAAGCACAAACCCAAGAAGAAAAACAAGCAGTGTAACTTATTTCACATAAAAAGAGTGCGGACATAAAAAGAGTGCGGACACCTTTTGATGTCCGCACTCTTTTTATTGTGTTAATGTCTTTAGACTGTTCCGCCGCGCGGAACAAACAACCACCCGCTATGCGGGTGTGCAACAAATGTTATACATAGTAAACGCTTTGAGGGTGGAGTGTGAAGAGTGGAGAGTGGAGTTGATGGCGGGGCACCC
>JAFWGH010000150.1 GCA_017512465.1 Clostridia bacterium | reverse complement strand
CTATTCACTATTCACTATTCACTATTCTCTCAAATAAGGATGTTCGAGCCCGCAAAGGGCTCGAACAATCCTTATTTGCTAATGAATGCCGCTTCCCTGTGTAAACTCGGAAAGTCTATGTCTGTTTTCATTGAGCTGGCAATAGGTTTCCCCGTAGATAAACTTTTGCACATCCGTGGCGGTTTTCGGTATATCTACAAGCCATACCCATGCGCCGTTATAGGTGCCGCCCCAATAATACTCGTAATTGCTCTCATCCACTTCACCGGAAATAGGTGCTGTCATCTGCTCCATTTCGAAATCCTTCCACCCGCCGAAAACAGCTTTGGTGCCCAATCCGGAAATCTCATTTTGGGAGAAATTGGTGGTAATATACCCTTTTTCCAAATAGATATTAACGGCTTTAAACAATTCCGTTGTGCTTAATTCACCGATTCTGTCGAGCATAGCGCTCATGACTTTTCTTTGTCTCTCGGTGCGGGCAATATCACTGTCAAGCTTACGAATTCTTGAATAAACCAGTGCTTCCAAACCGTTGAGCTTAACATGTTTGCCGGCACTTGCATGCCAAGAATATTGCGCAGTCTCCGTTAAGAATTCATTCTCTTCTTCGGTAACATCCACATAGATGCCGCCCATTGCATCAATTAAATCTCTAAATGAATCAAAGGTCGTCATCACATAACCGTCAATACGGGTTTTATACAAAGATTCTATGGTTTTAACCGTCAATTCCGGACCGCCGTAATAATTTGCACCATTGATTTTTTCGCACACACCCTGTCCGTTCGGCACCTGAATATAGCCGTAGGTATCACGCCAAACAGAAGTCAGCTTCAATTTTTGATTAATGGTATCAATCGATAACAAAATCATAGCGTCACTTCTGCCGTACTTGTCGCCTTCCGGGTCATCCATACCAATCAGCAGCACATTGATGATTTGGTCATTATACATCAGCTCACCCGACATGGTCTGCCAGGATCTGAGCCAATCCTCAAGCGAATAGGTTTCCGCCGCACTGCCTTCCAAGAACTTATCGCCATGATTTTGGTCATCGCCTTCTTCCAGGCGCTTCAAAACGCCGGTATCCTCATCACCCATTTTATTACCTTCCATCATTTTTCCGGTAAAGTATTGAATGATAGCCGCTCTTTTGACATAAGCAACCGTACCTAATGCACCGATAAGCACAAGCACAATGGCAAGAATGATAAGTATTTTTTTCTTTTTATCTTTCCCTTTGCCGCCTTTTTTGCCTTTTTTGGGTTTTCGGGGTTTATCACCATTCCCGTTACCCGCCTCCGGCTGTGCAGGAGTTTCATCATACGCGGCACCCTGCTCATCCGGCATGGTGTTTTCTTTGTCACTGTCGTAAGAATATACATCCTCATAGCCGCTGTTTTCAGACCCTTCCTCAGCGTAAGCTTCCCTGCGCTCAGCAGCATGTGCGGAAGAATATTCCTCTTTTCTGGCGCGTGACTTTTTATAGGAATTCTTCGAGCTATATTTCTCGGCAAACTCCTCATCCGTCATCAAATGAACATCCTTTTCTTCCCCGTTGTGGTCAAGATGGTACTTTTTCTCAATCTCTTCAATACGGGAAAGCGGCTTGGCAGCCGATTCACTATGATATTCGCTTTCATCAAACGGCACCAAAGGTTTTTCTTTTTCCGGGACATCCTCATATTTATGCGAAAATGCTTCCGCTTCCCTTATCGACTCCGCTGTGGGTTTGGGTGCTTCTCCACCCTCCTTCGGATTGCCGTTCAGGTAGTCTAAGTACATTTGGTAATCAATGTTTTTATCTGACATAATTCCTCTCGAAGATTACTCTTCGCTCCCCTGTGATTCATCGTTTTGAGCCTGCTCTTGTGCGCTTTGCTCGCTTACGGATTCCTCGGATGAAACTGTTTGTTCGCTTTCTTCCTCGAGCTCTTCCTCGAGCTCTTCCTCCACATGGCTTGTCACAACCATGGAAATGACCTTATCATCCTCTCCGAGCTTCATCACTTTAACGCCCTTTGAGGGTCTGCCGTAAGTGCTGATTTCACTCACGGACATGCGAATAATAATGCCGCTTTCGGAAATGAGAATCACATCTTCATCATCCTTTACGGCTGCGACAGCTGCAACCATACCGTATTTCGCGGTCTTATAGTTAATTAAGCCGTAACCGCCGCGCTTTTGCAATCTGTAATCGCCGCATTCGCTTCTTCTGCCGTAACCCGTTTCGGTCACGGTCAGAATATTGGTGTTTTCTTCAATCGCAGCAGCACCGACAATGCTGTCGCCTTCTTTAAGCTCAATTGCCTTCACACCTCTTGCTGTTCTGCCGATAGGTCTTGCGCCGGTCTCCGCAAAGCGAATGGACATACCGCGATTGGTCGCTAACAGCAAATCTTGCGCACCATTGGTGTACAGTACTTTAATCAGCTCATCGCCCTCATCGAGCACAATAGCTTTTAAGCCGCCCTTACGATTGGTGTTGTACGCATCTACCCGCGTTCTTTTGATAATACCGTTTCTGGTAATCATGCAGAAGTAATCGGTTTCGCTTTCGAAATCTTTCACTCTTACCATAGCCGTGACCTTTTCGCCCTCTTCAATCGGCAAGAGATTAATAACATTCATGCCCTTACTCGTTCTGGAGGATTCGGGAATACGGTAACCCTTCATGCGGTAGCATTTGCCGAAGTTTGTAAAGAACATCAAATAATCATGCGTAGAGCAGGAAATCATTATTTCGGTTTCATCCTCTTCGCGGCGTGTCATACCTTTAATGCCTTTACCGCCTCTGTGCTGAGCCTGATAGCTCTCGAGTGTTTGGCGTTTCAAATAACCGAATTTGGTCAGAGTAATCACACATTCCTCAACCGGTATTAAATCCTCATCCTCAACATTACCGCTGACATTGAGAATTTCTGTTCTTCTCTCGTCTGCAAATTTATCGGAAATTTGTTTGGTTTCTTCCTTAACAATCGCCAAAATTTTGCTTTCATCCGCCAGGATTGCTTCATATTCGGCAATCTTTTGCTCTAATTCGGCAAGCTCATTGAGTATCTTGTCTCTTTCAAGACCGGTGAGCTGTCCCAAGCGCATTTTAACAATAGCATCCGCCTGTAATTCATCGAGACCGAAGCGCTCCATGAGTGCCTCTTTACCTTCTTGCACATTTGGAGATTTCTTTAATATCTCAACGACTTCATCAATATTATCGAGTGCAACTACATAGCCTCTTAAAATATGCGCTCTTTCCTGCGCTTTCTTTAAATCAAACTCGGTTCTTCTTCTGATAACACTTTCCTGATGGCGGATATATTCCCCGAGCATCTCTTTAAGCGTTAAAATTTTCGGGATTCCGCCCACAAGTGCAAGATTAATAATACCGTAAGTAATCTGCATTTGTGAGAAGGAATAGAGTTGATTTAATACTAACTCGGGATTGGCATCCTTTTTCAATTCAATGACAATTTCCATGCCCTCACGAGAAGAATAGTCATTGATATCGGAAATGCCCTCAATTCTCTTGTCCTTTACAAGATTGGCGATACTTTCAATCAATCTTGCCTTGTTTACCTGATAGGGGATTTCCGTAACGGAAATTTGATATCTTCCGGACTTGGTTTCCTGAATTTCCGCACGCGAGCGCAGCACAATTTTACCTCTACCGGTTGTGTAGGCTTGGCGAATACCGCCGCGACCCATGATAATACCAGCAGTCGGGAAATCGGGACCTTTTATGTATTCCATCAACCCCTCGTCGGTAATTTCGGGGTCATCAATAAGTGCACACATACCGTCCACAACCTCTCTTAAGTTGTGCGGCGGAATATTGGTTGCCATACCCACTGCAATACCGGTGGAGCCATTGACCAGCAAATTCGGAAAACGCGCCGGCAAGACAGATGGTTCTTTTAATCTGTCATCATAGTTTGTACCCCAGTCGATGGTGTCTTTATCAATATCCTCCAGCATTTTTATGCTGATTTTGCTCATTCTTGACTCGGTATATCTGTATGCCGCAGCAGGGTCGCCGTCCACCGAACCGAAGTTGCCGTGACCGTCAACCAATGTGTAGCGCATGGAAAAGGACTGCGCCAAACGCACCATCGCATCATATACGGAAGCATCACCGTGCGGATGATATCTACCGAGAACGGAACCGACGGTATCCGCACTCTTACGGTATGCCGCATTCGGATACAAATTATTTTCAAACATTGTATACAGAATTCTTCTGTGCACCGGCTTTAAGCCGTCTCTGACATCCGGAAGTGCTCTGGATACAATAACGCTCATAGAATAATCCAAAAAGGCTTGTCTGACCTCTTTATTGATTTCTATGTCTACTATTTTTTCATTCTCAAAAAAATCACTCATGAATTTATTATCTCCTACAATATGAACCGGTATTGATTAAAATATAAATTATTTGTTAAATATCCAAGTTGACCACAAACTGTGCATTCTTCTCAATAAATTCTCTTCTCGGCTCAACCTTATCACCCATCAGAACACAGAAGGTTTGGTCTGCCATTTCGGCATCCTCAATGGTCACGCGCTTCATAATTCTTGTTTCGGGATTCATGGTTGTTTCCCATAACTGAATGGGATCCATTTCACCGAGACCTTTATATCTCTGCACGGCACAATTTGCACCCATTTGTTCAAGTAATGCATCTCTCTCTTCATCGGAAAAAGCATACTCATGGGTTTTACCTTTACTCACACGGAATAACGGCGGGCAAGCAAGATAAATATGTCCCTGCTCAATGACCTCTCTCATATAGCGGAAGAAGAATGTTAAGAGCAGTGTGCGAATATGCGCACCGTCCACATCGGCATCCGCCATGATAACGATTTTATCGTATCTGAGCTTATTAATATCAAAATCTTCACCGATGCCGGTACCCATGGAGAGCACAACAGGTGTTAATTTTTCATTACCGTAAACCTTATCAATACGCGCTTTTTCAACATTGAGCATCTTGCCCCAAAGTGCTAAAATAGCCTGATATTTTCTGTCTCTTCCCTCTTTTGCGGAACCGCCTGCAGAGTCACCCTCTACGATATACAATTCGGTTTTTGAAGGATCTTTTTCGGTACAGTCGGCAAGCTTTCCGGGTAACGAATTGCTTTCAAGCGCACCCTTTCTTCTGGCTAAATCTCTTGCCTTGCGCGCAGCTTCTCTCGCTCTGGAGGCCTCTAAGGCTTTATTAAAAATTGCCTTGGCTTCATTCGGATTTTCTTCAAAGTAATTCATGAGCTTGTCGGTAACCATTTTATAGACCATTTTGTCCATATCGGTATTGCCGAGCTTGCCCTTGGTTTGACCTTCAAATTCCGCATTTGTCAATTTTACATTAACTACCGCAACAATGCCTTCCAGCACATCCTTATTGGTCAAGCCTTTATCGCTGTCTTTTAATAAATTATATCTTCTGCCATAGGTTTTAAATACACTCAACAGCGCACGCTTAAAGCCGTTTTCATGTGTGCCGCCGTCAATCGTGCGAATATTATTGGCATAGGAATAAATCTTTTCATCATAGGCATTGGAGTACATGATGGCAACCTCTGCGGATTTATCCTCCAATACGCTTGAAAAATGGATAACCTCATTGTTAATCGGGGTATAGGCATATGCATCCATAACATGCTCTACATAGCTTTTAATACCGCCTTCATAGCAATATTCTTCCTCTATCGGCTCTTCTGCTCTGCGATCTGTCAATGTAATCTTTAAGCCGGCATTCAAAAATGCCTGTTCACGCAGTCTGTTTCTAAGTGTGCCGTAATCGTATACCGTTGTCTCCGTAAATACTTCCGGATCCGCTTTAAATTTAATAAAGGTACCGTGGCCGTCATCATCACCGACAATTTCCAGCTCTGTAACGGGATCGCCTCTTTCAAAGCGCTGGCGATAAATATGTCCGTCTTGCGTGACTTCTACCTCAAACCATTCGGAAAGAGCATTTACTACAGAGGAGCCTACACCGTGTAAACCGCCGGATACTTTATAGCCGCTGCCGCCGAATTTACCGCCCGCATGCAATACGGTCAACACTACCGTAACGGAAGGAATACCCATTTTTTCATTAATACCTACGGGAATACCGCGGCCGTTATCTCTAACCGTGATGATATTATCCGGTAAAATTTCCACTTCTATATGTGTGCAAATACCGGCTAATGCTTCATCTATCGAGTTATCTACAATCTCATAGACTAAGTGATGTAATCCCTTTGGTCCGGTGGAACCGATATACATACCCGGACGCTTTCTGACCGCTTCAAGGCCTTCTAAAACCTGAATGGCATCCGCATCATATTTTTCGGTCACAACCGTATCCATATCGCCTTCTTCAAAGATAATATCTTCCTCGAGCGCGATATCCTCTTCAAATACTTCCTTTTTGTTTTCTTCGTTAATGTTCATTCAAATCTCCTCGATTTATTTTTTGCTCTTGATGAAATGGTAGCCGGTGAAAGCAGTGAGATGTACACGCGGTAGTCATCCTCGGCACTCACAATAAAAGACTTCGGCAAATCATAAGAAACATTAATAATTCTTTTTTCTTTTGTTGCTTTTTTTAAATACTCTCTGCTGCTTTTCATAACGGTTGCGGTATCTAAATCAAAAATACCGATAATGTTATCGCTTTTTACAAGAGTATCTTCTCCTAAATGAATATACATATATAATTTTCGGTATCAGGCAGGTCAAATTCGTATGACTATGTATCGCAAATCAGCTTTCCCTGCCGGATTTGAAATGCTTTTCCTTTTTTTAATTTTAATATCGTTGCGGGATCACAACAGCTGATAAAAACCTGCCAGCCGTCTATATGATGCAAAATATAGTCCTGTCTTGCTTCATCCAATTCGCTCATCACATCATCCAATAGAGCAATCGGCTGTTCTCCCGTTTTTTCTTTGAGTACATTTGCTTCGGCAAGCTTTAAGGCAAGCACCGCGGAGCGCTGCTGTCCCTGAGAACCGAATTTTCTGGCAGAAATACCGTTAATACATATTTCTATATCATCCCTGTGCGGTCCTACGGAAGTGGAAAGTGTTTGCATATCTTCATTTCTGCTTTTTTTCAGCGCCTTTAAAAAATCATTTTCTAATGCTTTTTCATCTTCGCTTTCGAAAGAGGCAATGTAAGATAAACTTATTTCTTCCTTTCCGGAGGAAATTCCTGCATAGATTTGTTTGGTTTGTGCGGCTAATGCCTGTAAATATTTTTTTCTTTGTAGAATAATCTGTGTGCCGAGATGCGCTAAATTTTCTTCGAAAATGTCCAACATCATCTCAATGGAACTATTCGTTTTATAATCTTTTAAAACAGCATTTCTTTGTACAAAATTTTTTTTATATTTGCTCAAATACTCTCCAAAGCGGGGTTTTATTTGGCACAAAGCATTATCGCAAAACTGTCGTCTCTCTTTTGGTCCGCCTTTGACTAAAGTTAAATGCTCCGGCGAAAAAATAACGGCATGATAGAAATTAGAAAATTCACTTACACTGCTTTGCTTGATTTCATTAAAGTATGCACTTTTCTTTTCTTCAAAAACGATAGAAGCCTTTTGATTTGCCTGCGCAGCCAAAAAGGATACTTGAATATCGGCTCTGTTTTGCCCGAAGCGAATTTGCTCACTGTCTTTAGAAGCGCGAAAGCTTTTCATTCCGGTAAATAGCCATAGGGCTTCCAAAATATTGGTTTTTCCCTGTGCATTTTCGCCGTAAATAATATTTACGGCATCATCAAAAATTAAAGAAATATCTTCAATATTGCGAAAGTTTTTTAATGTTAAGGAATGTACAATCATTTTACAACCTTATATATATGATTATCTATTTCAACCGTATCGCCTTCATAAAGCTTTTTTCCGCGTTGCAAGCATACTTCATTATTAACGCTCACTTCACCGTAATTTACCGCTTCCTTTGCCTCACCGCCTGTATAAACAGCTCCGCAAAACTTCAAAAATGCATCCAGCTTTATATATTCGGTTGTAATTTTTATATTTTCCATATTATCTTGTTAATCTGACCGGCATAACAATGAATAAGAAATCATCGCCCTCTACCGGTGTAATTTTAATAGGTTTAATGCTGTCTATCATTTCAATTTTAATTTCTTCGCAATCCGCATTTTTGAGTGCATCAATAAAAAATTTACTGTTAAACCCGATTTCAACCTTTTCGCCTAAAACAGATGCGCTGATGCGGTCATTTACACGCGCGGTATTGGTAATACAATTCATTTTGATTTCATTACCGGAAAAAATACATCTGACAGGACTCTTAATGCGGTCAGTAATGACAATCGCTGTTCTTTCAATCGCTTTTAACAACTCATCCGTTGATACCACTGTTTGTGTTGTGCTGCCGGTCGGAATAGTTCTCGAATAATCTAAAAATACGCCTTCAATCAGTCTTGAAATAACACTGTATGAGCCGATATTAAAAATAATATGGCGCTTGCCGAGTGAAATAGAGATAGTATCCTCCGCTTCACCGGAAATTTTCACAATTTCATTTAATGTTTTTGCAGGCACAATAAACTCAAGCTTTTCACCGTCATATTCTATTTTTTCTTTACGAATAGCAAGTCTGAATCCATCGAGTGCAATCATTCTTAATTCATTATTTTCTATTTCAAATTTAACACCCGTAAAAATCGGTCGTGTATCAACAACTGCACACGCAAAAACAGTTTTTCTGACCATTTTTGCAAACATATCGGGGTCTATTTCCATTTTTGTACCGTTTTGTACGGAAGGCAGCTCCGGATAGTCCTCTACACCGATTCCGTTTAAAGAAAATTCCGAATGTGCGGAGTTAATGGTGCAAAGCTTTCTTTCATCTGCCGAAATAGTAATGGTTTCACCCGGCATCTTTCTGACAATTTCGCATAAAGTTCTCGCATCAATCACAATGCTTCCCTCTTCTTCAATGTTCGCTTCAATAGAAGTGACAATTGCCATTTCCAAATCATAACCTGTTAAACTGACGCTTCCGTCTGCCGCTTGAATTAATATACCTTCAATAGAAGGGATTGCCGCTTTTTGTGATACCGCTTTTGCAACGGTTGCACTTGCGAGGGTTAATTCATTCGTTGAACAGGTAAATTTCATAATTTTCTCCTTTCGATTAAAACGGGTTTTTGTAATCAATCAAAATGTATATTTAATAGTTTTAGTAATAGGGAATGTTGAAATTGTTTAAAACTTATTTTTACGGTATAGTGATGAGTGTTTCACTCGTTTTACAAAATGTTGATAAAAAAATGTGAAACGTTAATAAACAAATGCGTAAAGCTTTAAACCTTTTTTTTATGTTGAAAAAACGGTAAATTGTTGAAAAGTTTAATTTTCCTGCACATTTTTAATAATATCGGATATTTGTGCTTTTAAAGAAGAATCCTCATTAATTTTTTCTTCCACTGTTCCGATGGAATGAATGACGGTAGAATAGTTTCTGCCAAATTTCTTTCCGATTTCCTGGAATGTCATCCCTGTAACATTACGCATAATATACATGGCAATTTGGCGGGGATTGGAAATATTAATATCTCTTTTTTTGGAATAGAGCTCGTCTACCGAAACATTATAATTTCTGGAAACTTCTAAAATAATCTTTTCCGTAATTTGAGGAATGGGTTGGTTGCTTGAAACAATGTTTTTGATAACATTTTGCACATCGCTCAAAATAATTTTAGAGTCGCCCGATAAATTGGAATATGCTTTTAGTTTTTTTACGACACCATCTAATTGACGAATATTATTTTTTACCTTTTCGGCAATATAGATGATAATGTCTTCTTCTAATACCAAACCGTATATTTCACATTTGTTTTTGATAATATTAATTCTTGTTTCCAATTCAGGCGGCTGAATGTCGGCAAGTAAACCTTGTTCGATTCTGCCGCGAATTCTGTCGGCAAGTGTGCTGATATCCTTTGGCGGACGATCTGAGGATAAAATAATCTGCTTATTTTCCACAATATAGCTGTCGATAGTATGGAAAAATTCCTCTTGTGTTGTCTCTTTACCGGCAAGGAATTGAATATCATCAATAATGATAATATCGGCACTGCGATATTTATCATGAAAAAGCGCAGTGGTTTTATTACTCAAATGATTTAAAAATTCATTAGTAAATTCTTCCGCTTTAACAAAGATAATTTTTTTTGCCGGGTCATTTTCTTTAATTCTGTTGGCAATAGCATTTAAAAGGTGTGTTTTACCCAAACCGGAATTGCCGTAAATAAACAGCGGATTATAGCTCATAGTGCTGTTTACACTGATGCCGTTTGTGCTCGAAGCGACTGCTTTTGCCGCCGAATAAGCAAATTTATTGGAGGGACCCACAACAAAGTTTTCAAAGGTTTCTTTTTGTAAATCCTGCTGGCTCATATGCTGTCTTTTTTTTGCCTCATAACCGGGTTTTTCGGCGGTCGAAATAAATTTAATATTAATTTCAAAACCAAAAGCATCCGATAAAGCCTGTTTCCATGTTTGATAATATTTATCGCTGACTAAAGTTTTAACAAACTCTTCGCCGCAGTCAATGACCATGGTATCATTATCAAACATAACAAATTTTAACGGTTCAAACCATAATTCGGCAGCGGTTTCCGTAATGTTTAATTCTAATTGTGCTTTTATTTTTTCAAATATATCGTCAAATGATTTCATTTGTACTCCTTTTTTATATTATAAATATATATAGTAATATAACATACTAAAGTATTTTAACATATATAAATTTATTTTTCAACATTTTTTAAGTAAATTGTGTAAACTTTATTAATGTTTTTAATAATTTAATAATTATATATAATATGTTTACTTTTTATAATTTTCTATTGACTTTTGCGCCATTTTATAATAAATTTAATATGTAATGTTTTCTGCAGTTATAAATATATTTAGAGAACATATTTATTTTGAAAGGGGAATCCCAAGTATGAAGAAAGTATTAAAGACGGTATTATGTTTAGTTCTTGTGGTTGCGTTTGTAGCTTCTTTT
>JAFWGH010000149.1 GCA_017512465.1 Clostridia bacterium | reverse complement strand
CGGCACTTACCAATGCACTCTTGCGATCCGTGAAAGCTTTATGCGGCAGACCCGCCGAGAGTTGAACGACTATCTTATTGATGAAGTGTTGCGCACGGGTAGTGCGGATATTCCGCAAGAGGATTTGGATATTATTACCCGTATTGCAGAGGAATACGTGGCAGACATCTTTCGCAGGCTGCGTGAACACGGTTACGACCAAAACACAATGAAGCTCTATGTGTGCGGTGGCGGCGGGTGCTTGGTCAAGAACTTCTACAAAGGGAATCCCCAGCGCATTTCTTTCATTGATGATATTTGCGCTGCGGCAAAAGGTTATGAGTACCTTGCCCAAGTGTATTTGAAAGCGGAGCAGGAAAATGAAGGATGAATACAAACTGACCATTCGCTTTCACTTAAATGACGAAAGAGAACGCCGCCTTGCCGAATATTTAAAGTCATTTCATGAGAGTGGCTTTAACTCTCGCAATCATTTTGTGATCGAAGCCATTGCCGCCTTTATGGATGCCGATAAAAAGGAACGGTATTTAGACGATATTCGCTCCATTTTTCGTGAAGAAATGGGTAAGCAATTACAAGGCATAAATTTCCAAACGACCTGCACGGATTCTTCCGCAAACAGTAAAGAAAGAGAACAGGAAATATTAGAAGACCTCAAACTCTTTGAATGACGGCAGGATGACGGCACATTTAGGGCAGAATACTATTGATTGACGGCACATTGACGGCATACACATTTACACACAGAAAAAACAAATATCTTTTGAAAGACTATGACAAAAGACAAGAATAGGTATGAGGCAGAGAGAAAATGAAGGTAAAATCCTTTGTTTTCCTGTCTCATACCGTAGCAAGCAGGGCAAAAATATATGTATTTTTGCCGATTGCCCCAAAAAAGCGGCAATCACTTTAAGGGAATGCTTCCCCTAAGACCCTTTGAAAACACATATTGACAATATAACGGTCAGCCGTTATAATATACTAAAAGGCAGGTGAACAAAATGGATATAAATCATATGATTGAAGACCGTCATATTTCCAAATACCGATTGGCAAAAAACAGCGGTGTTCCGTATATGACAATTAATGATATTTGCTCCGGCAAAGCAAATCTTGCAGATTGCAATGCAAGAACGATTTATAAACTATCCAAAGAACTTGGCGTTACAATGGAAGAAATGTTGGAACCGTATTTGCTGCCCCGCCCTGCTTTTGAACTGTTTAAGAGCAATGTGTGCCATCGCCTCAAGGAACTTGGTGACATCGATTTTCTGATTGATACCATTGAAAGTGGAGACATTGTCACATACTATCAAAGAAGTTGGTATCCGGAAAGTCTTTATCTGCTTGCCATGGTGGACTATATCAGCCGCGAAAACGATGTGCCGCTTTGTGAGGAGTATAATGAATACCGCAAACAAAAACTAACGGATATTCTTTACCCTGCAAGCGTGTTAACCGCTGCGGCTGTTTCCGAGAGTGAAACTATTAAAAACAACGCATTAAATAATGCAATCCCCGAATTTATGCGATTTAATATCGTGGAAAGTGAGGTTAGAAATGTCAACTGAAAACAGTAATGTTATCAATAAAAGCAATTTAGATAACTATCTTAACGAGTTATCGAAGGCGTATAAAAAACTGGCAGGCAGAAACACACCTGTCGAAATCATCTTAATCGGTGGTGCGGCGATACTTGAAAACTATGGCTTTCGCGATATGACAACCGATGTGGATGCGGTTTTCACGGCAAGCTCTGCGCTTAAAGAAGCCATCAACCTGGTAGGTGACAAATATGGTTTGCCAAACGGATGGCTCAATGATGACTTTAAAAAGACCGCTTCCTACAGTAAAGAATTGTACCGTTACTCAGTGCCGTACAAAACTTTTAATCAAGTGCTTCATATCAGAATGGTTACTTCCGAATACTTAATTGCCATGAAGCTGCGTTCGGCAAGGCGTTATAAGAATGATTTATCGGATATTGTGGGCATTTTGAATGAACACCAAAAGCGCGGCGAACCGATTTCTTTCGAGCTGGTGGATATCGCCGTTAAAAACCTTTATGGTGGCTGGGATGATTTTGAAGAGGCTGCCATTCGTTTTATCAAAGATACCTTTGCGGGTGGAGACTATGAGCGCCTCTATGCCATCACCAAAAACAATGAAAAAGAAGCAAAGGGATTATTGGTACAATTTGAAAACGATTATCCTAAAGTGCTGAAAACCGAAAATGTCAGTAGCGTTTTAAAAACACTCAGAGCAAAGCAGACAAGTCAGAACAAAACGCCGAAACATCGAAACGAATACGAAAGATAATAACAAAAAACAAATCAAGCCGACAGTGTAATGCTGTCGGCTATTTTTATTGAAGGAGGTAATATTGAACAAAAAAATCGGACTGTACTTTACAGTCACCGCCGCCGAAAAGCGGCGCATTAAAAAGAATGCCGCATTGTGCGGCTTGAAACAAAGCGAATATATTCGCGGGAGGGCATTGGGCTATGCACCGAAAGCGGTGCCGCCGGATGCCTTTTATCATTTCTGCGAGAAGGTTGATGCCTTGTGCGAAAAACCATTTTCGCCGCAGGTGAATGAAAAAGCACTCTCACTATTGGAGAAAATGGAAAGCATTTATATCACTTCGGATAAGGAGGTGGTGCAAGAATGGCAACCACCGG
>JAFWGH010000148.1 GCA_017512465.1 Clostridia bacterium | reverse complement strand
GGGTGCCCCGCCATCAACTCCACTCTCCACTCTTCACACTCCACCCTCAAAGCGTTTACTATGTATAACATTTGTTGCACACCCGCATAGCGGGTGGTTGTTTGTTCCGCGCGGCGGAACAGTCTAAAGACATTAATAAAAGGCACTAATCATAACGATTAGTGCCTTTTTAAATAATTTTACACTTTTAATAAGGAATATCCCCGCACGAAGCAAGGTAAGAGAAAGTTGCCGAATATAGCCTTAGGTAATAGAAATAAAATTACTCTTCACTCTGTTTTGCAAAGCATTCACTGCAATAGACAGGTCTGCCTTCTTTAGGCTGGAAGGGCACCTGACACTCAGCTCCACAGCTTGCACAAACAGCGTCATACATAGTTCTTGCCGCTTTGATTGCCTGTTTTCTTGCGTCACGACAAGCCTTGCATCTTTGTGGCTCGTTTACAAAGCCTTTTTCGGCATAAAACTCCTGCTCACCTGCAGTGAACACAAATTCATTGCCACACTCTTTGCATACAAGTGTTTTATCCTCGTACATCATTTTACCTCGCTTTTTCTTCCTGGCATTTTGCCAAATAATATGATAAACGTCGTGACGACGCTTATTTGAGAATGAAATGGAACTTTTGCCTAATTCTGTAAAGCGCGTTGGACACTTGCTTTACATCTATGCCGAGAAGCTCGGCAATCTCTGCGGCTGAGTACCCGCTGAGGTATTTGTATAATATTTCAAATTCAAAATTGCTCAATTTTGCTTTGAGCGCAGCTGTTATTTCCTCCTGTCTCTCCTTTTCAATAACAAGCTGCTCGGGGTTTTGCGCTTCATTTGAAATATAATGACTTATGGAAACGATTTTATCCCTGGGTATATGCTTTTTGCGATATACTTTGCGCGCAAGCGAGTAAAAATGATGGTCTACACAACGCGCGGCATATGTTTTGAACTTTGTGCCCGATTCCGGATGGAAAGTGCGCATTGCACCGAGAACGCCAATCATGCCCTCTTGAATTAAATCAGCACGCTCTATGCCTAAGCCGGTATATTTTTCACTTGTAAAATATACCAAAGTGTAGAGCCTGAGAACCAATTCATTGGCAGCAACACTGTCGCCGCTCTTTGCAAAAGCGACAAGCTCTTCTTCGCTTGCTGTGTTATATATTTTTTCACGCTCGTGCATATACTGCTCCATGGATATAATAATTATACATATAATAAAAATAATTGTCAATTATTTTAGATACATCACATTATTTTTATTCATTACGCCAAATTACCATCCGCTAAAATAGTGAAAATCCCCTTAATTATAAAATATCATTCGATATTAAATCACATTATAAAAAACTTTTATAGTCATTTATTTTTTCGCTAAAATCAATAATCGTTGCTTTTTGCAGCGCTTGCTTCCCGAATCTTTCTCTGATTTTCATAACTTCTTTTTCTAACTTGGTGCTTTCTTCCCTATCCTGTGCATCATAAAAACTCATCTGCATAGGCTCATCGGAGCGCATAAAATCACTCACCGCTATTCCAACCGAGCGCAAAGGACATTTCCAGTCATAATTTTCATAAAAAACCTTCATCGCCTGCCTTGCAATATCCAAAGAAAGATGCACCGGTGTATCGAGCGAAGCCGAATATGTCTCCCACATCAAGGTACTGTCTCGTAACATCACTGTAATTCTCAGTGCCAAAAAATCGTTTTCCAGCAGTTGCTTGGTAATACTTTCACTGAGCAGCAAAAAGGTTTTCCAAACATCCGTATTATCTTCCAAATCGTACTTGGTAGTTGTGCTGCGGCTAATGCTTTTGACATCCGGCATGTCACTTTGCGCTACCACCGGACTCATATCCAAACCCATGGCATAATACCACAATCTCTCGCCGATAATGCCGATTGCATTGCGCAATGCCCGAATATCGGAATCCGCCAAATCGCCTATGGTGTATATGCCGAGTCTGCGCAGCTTATTATAGGTATGCCTGCCGACACCTATCATACTGTTTGCCGGTAAGGGATAAAGCATTTCTTTAAAATTTTCCCGATTGAAAACCGTAATTGCATCCGGCTTTTTATAATCGGAACCGAGTTTTGCAAAAATCTTATTAAAACTGACACCAATCGATACCGTTAAACCGGTTTCGGCTTTTATATCTTCCTTAATGCGATAAGCTATCGCTTCTCCGCTGCCAAACAGCGGCACGCTGCCGCTCACATCCATCCAGCTTTCATCCGGTCCGAAAGGCTCCACCAAATCCGTGTAGCGGTATAAAATATTGCGAACCACTTCGGAATACTTTTGATATAACGTGTAATGTGCATCCAGCACCACGAGCTCCGGACATATCTGCTTTGCCTGCCAAATAGTTTGCGCGGTTTTCACGCCGATTTTCTTTGCAATCATGTTTTTTGCAAGCACAATGCCGTGGCGCTCCTCCGCGCTGCCGCACACTGCCACCGGTTTATCGGCAAGCTCCGGCTTATCAAGCAACTCTACACTCGCATAAAAATTATTTAAATCACAGTGCAAAATCACTCTTTCCTGCACATTTTTCACCTCCGAACATTTGTTCGGTTTATTATATCATTATCTAATGCAAAAGTAAAGCGCATATTACTTTTTTCGATATATTTTTAAAAATATATTGCAAATTCTTCTAATCGGACTATAATAAATAATGATTAGATAAATATATATTTTAAATGGAGGGTAATCATATGGATATAGTGATTGCCGGCAGCGGTAAATTAGGCACTATGCTTACACAAAAGCTTGCTGCTGAAGGACACAGTATTACCATTATAGATACCAATATCACCGTTACGGCGGAATTAATGGAAGAATACGATATCATGACAGTAGAAGGCAACTGCGCTTCTATGGAAACACTGAGAAATGCAGGCATTGAAAAAGCTGACTTATTAATCGTAACTACCGGTAGTGATGAGCTCAATCTTTTAGCCTGTATGACAGCACATTCCATGAATAAGAAGATTCATACCATTGCCCGCATCAGAACACCGGAATATATGGAATCCACCTATGCCCTGCGTAAGCCGTTAGCGCTCTCGCTCACGGTTAATCCGGAGCGCCATGCCGCCAGAGAAATCGGCAGACTTTTAAAATATCCCGGCTTTATTAAGAGAGAAAAATTTGCCAACGGTTTAATCGAAATTGTCGGTATTCGCATTGATGCGGATAGTCCTCTATGCGGTCAACCGCTTCGCAAATTACCGCATATTGCGCATTGCCAAGTGGTTGTTTGCACAGTTTTGCGCGATGGCGATACCATCACGCCGGATGGTGAATTTATTTTTGAAGAGGGCGATGTTATTTATGTTACCGCTTCATCGGAAAACTTAAATACATTGCTTAAAAACTTAGGTTTAATTAAGCGCAAAATTAAAAATATTATTATTGCAGGCGGCGGAAGAATCTGTTTCTATTTAACACGCCTGCTTGAAAAAGACAATTTCAATGTCAAAATCATTGAAAGAGATTTGGCGCGCTGTGAAGAACTGGCTGACCATTTTCATAATGTCACTATCATTCATGGAGACGCTTCCAGCATCCATGTACTCGAAAGAGAAGGTATTGAAAGCTGTGACGCACTCATTTCCATGACCGGAATGGATGAACAAAACGCTGTTATTTCCATTTACGGCAGCAGTTTACAAATACCAAAAGTAATTACCAAACTCGGTAGAGCCGAACATGTGCAAATCTATGATAATTTACCGGTCGGTAGCCTCGTAAGTCCGAAGGAATTAAGCTGTAACACCATTGTGCGCTATGTCAGAGCCATGCAAAATCAAGTCGGCAGTGCTATCACCGTACACTCAATTGCCGAAGGCAAAGCAGAAGCCATCGAATTTATTGTGGATGAAAACACCAAGCACTGCAACACCCCGCTTAAAGACATTAAACTTACAGACGGTGTCGTGCTCGCTTCTATTACGCATGGCAGAATGATAGAGTTTCCAAACGGCGATTCCGTATTCAATCATGCAGACAGAATTGTTGTTGTTAAGAGCGGTGATAAATTAATTCACCAATTAAACGATATTTTTGCGGGGTAAAGTATGAATTATAAAATCATGGCAAAAATTCATGCATGGATTTTGTTGATGGAATCGGGGATGCTTGTGCCCCCGCTTATCATCTCCATGTGCATGCATGAAATAAAAAATGTATGGGGCTTTGTGCTCACCATCATTATCACTTTTTCACTTGCCACTATATTAGGAATCATTTCAAAAAATGCAAAGGCAAAATTCTATGCTAAGGAAGGCTTTGTATGTGTAGGTATGGCATGGATAGTCATGTGCCTGCTCGGGGCGCTCCCCTTCTTCTTTACAGGCACCATTCCGCACTATGCAGATGCTTTCTTTGAAACTGTTTCCGGCTTCACCACAACCGGGTCTTCCATTTTAACGGAAGTCGAGCATCTCGGCAAAGGCATGCTTTGGTGGCGATCCTTTACCCACTGGGTCGGCGGCATGGGTGTATTGGTATTATTCCTTGCAATCATTCCGGTGAGCGGCTCAGGCGGTTTTTCACTGCATATTTTAAGAGCGGAAAGCACCGGTCCCTCTGTTGGTAAATCCACGCCGAAAATGAGAGAGACGGCAGCGGCTTTATATATCATTTATATCGGTTTAACCGTGTTGGATTTCATCTTCCTGTTAATCGGTAAAATGAATGTATTTGATGCGGCATGTATCGCGTTCGGCACGGCAGGTACCGGCGGCTTCACAGTGTTAAATACCGGCTTTGCCACCTATACACCGTTTGCGATAAATGTCACAACCATATTCATGCTCTTATTCGGTGTCAACTTCAGCATTTATTTCATGATACTGTTTAAACATGTATGGCGTGCTATCAAAAATGAAGAATTGATGTATTATGTCATTATTGTTGTGTGCAGTACCATATTCTTTGCCGTTAATATTTACCAAAAAACGGCTCAGACGATGAATTTGGGCGATACTATAATGCACTCGGCATTCCAAGTAGGTGCGCTAATTACCACGACCGGTTATGCCACCGCAGACTTTGCTCAATGGCCTGCCTTCTCACAAGCGGTTGCGCTTGTATTAATGATGATTGGCGCTTGCGCCGGCAGTACCGGCGGCGGTATTAAAATCGCGAGAGTGATGCTTTTATTCAAATCACTCAAAAGAAATGCATACAAGCTCAATAGGCCGAATGAAATTCGCGTGATTAAAGTGAACAATCAAAAAGTCAGCGAGCAAACAGTAACAAATGTTAATGCCTATCTCGCCGCTTATGTCATACTGATTGTTGTCAGCTTCTTAATTGTTTCATTAGATAAAGTGAATTACTCTGTAACTTCCAATTTATCAGGTGTAATTTCCTGTTTTAACAACATCGGTCCCGCATTAGACCAACTCGGTCCCATGAGTAACTATTCGGCATACGGTGTGCTCTCAAAAATTGTACTATCTATAGATATGCTATTCGGGCGCCTTGAAATATTCCCGATACTCATGCTCTTATTACCCTCAACCTACAAAAGAACTTAATATTATCAAAAAGCAGTGGCTGTCTCACTTGGAGACAGCCACTATTTATTTTTTAATCTTTTAGATACTTATTGTTATAATTCTCAATACTCTCTTTAATAATATCGAGTGCAACCTTTTGGCTCATTACTTCATTTACCACGCTTTCCTTCCCCTCTAATTGTTTATATACCGAGAAGAAGTGGAGCATATCTTCAAAAATGTGGCTGGGTAGCGCCTCTATGCCACGATAATCGTTATAGGTCGGGTCCTCAAAGGGAATGGCAATAATCTTTTGGTCATCCCTGCCGTTGTCGCGCATATTAATAACCCCTATCGGGTAGCAGCGCACCATCACAAGCGGGTCAATTTCTTCGTTGCAAAGGATAAGTACATCCAGCGGGTCGCCATCATCCGCCAAGGTGTGCGGAATAAAGCCGTAGTTTGCCGGATAGTGAGTAGAAGTATATAAAATTCTATCCAAAATAATTAAACCGGTTTCTTTGTCGAGCTCGTACTTTTTCTTGCTGCCCTTCTTAATTTCAACGACTGCAATAAAATCATGCGGTGTCACGCGCTCCGGATTAATTTCATGCCAAATGTTCATTATAAATCCCCTTTTTCTTTTATCATAACATATGAAACTATAGAATTCAATATCCATTCGAACTAAGCCTCTTCCCATTTTTCAATGGTAAATTGGTGTTGCTTTAAAGTTTTTTCAAAATTCTCAAAGCCATATTCTTTTTCGATTTTTACATCTGTTAAAGTATGGTATTCATCCAGCAAATAAACGAGCGCATATTCATCAAATTGTTTTCCGTTCGCTTCATAGCGGTTTTCGATGGCAACATAATTGATGTTTATTTTTGAAAAGCGCACAAACGCACCTTCATAAAGTATTTGGTCGTCGTGATTTTCATCGATGTACTCTAAATAGCTATTACCGTTTACTTTAACAATGAAATAATCACCTGCCAAGTAATAACACCAATTTCCGCGAAAATCGAGCATTTGAAAGCCTTCTGTCTTTTGAAACGTTTCTTTATGAAAACAAGCACTTAGAGAAAACATTAAAAGTGAGACTAAAGAAAACACAATGAATACTTTTCTCATATAACTTCTATACCTAATCATCATTCCGTTCTTTTCCACTTGGTATTCCACCAATGCCCGCTGCAATAATCCACATAGGAATCCATATCAATCGGCGGGCAGCTGTATTCACACAGCTGGTACCATTCACCTAATTGAATATGATTTTGGCTGCAAAAATCTTTTAAGGCTTGAAAACTCTGAAATTTAGAAAGCTGATGACTTTTCACATTATAGACAGCCCAGGCAAGATAGGTTTTTTTTATCTTGATGCAATCTGCGTTATTGATACAGCCGACGGATTTAAACCAAATGGTCGTTTCGGCATCCTCAAACTTATCTTCGTGGCAAAAGAAGAACGCTATGTTTTCTTTCTTGTCACTCGAAAAGCAAAAATTGGAATAACTATTAGATTGAATGATCGTATCCCTCTGACCTGTGATTATGGCAGTGCCGTCATCACTGGTGATATCCTCATGTCGGAAATAAATCCCATCGCAAAAATCATAGTAATATAGAGAATCATTATCATCATATACAAAAGGCGCGCAACCGCTTGAAACATAATAATTCCCCATAATCTTCTTAGGTTCGGGATATTTTTCTCTCAGTTCATTCATCTGATGAAGTTCTACCCACAGTCCGATTGGAATGGATAATACAAAAGCCGCAAATAGAGAACCGATAATAATGAATACCTTTTTCATATTTCCTCACTCACTAAGATGAGAAGCCTTTTATATATGCCAAATGATGATTAAAGTTTCCGCATACCACACTTTTTCGTAAAGCTTCGTGTTATCGAATTGTTCGAAATCATAACATATCTTATAATCGTTCCAAAAATCAAAACTGTCAAAAATGTAAGTTTTCTTCATCAAATAGCCCTTTTCCGGTGACTCTTCGGCATATGTATCGTTATAAAAATTGCGCTTATCCTCCACAGTTTTTCTTAGTTTTTCAACGCTCAGTGCGCGATGACTCAAACAGGCGACGATATCGCACAAATCTTCATAAGGAATGTTTTTATAACAATCGCTTTTTTTATCATATGAATTGGAAAGATATATCTCGAACTCGCCTTTTCCGATGCTGTTCCCCCAAAGGATGCTCATGGTATCATCCTCTTGGAGAATGCACTCAATTTCATTGTCTTTGATTTGATAACGATAGCCTTTTGCCTCTAAATAAGGAATTAAGGATTGCTCGACTCTGCAATTAATATCGGCAGGCTTCTTCCCACAAGCACATAATGAGATGATGCATAAAAGAAGGACACTTACACAAATCGCTCTTTTCACTCGCTGCACCTTTTCAATCTTTTACTCGCTCTGTTGATCTTCTTTATACTCCAATAAATCTGCCGGTTGACACTCCAACACCTCGCATAGCTTTTCAAGCGTGGCAAAACGAATGGCTCTTGCTTTTCCGTTTTTTAAAATGGAAATGTTAGCCATGGTTAAACCGACTTTGTTGGAAAGTTCCGTAACGCTCATCTTTCTTTTGGCGAGCATCACATCAATGTTGACGATAATTGCCATCTCTTTTCCCCTCTATATTGTCAAATCGCTGTCCTCTTGCAGAACAGCCGCTTTTTCCACCATACCTGCCAATACAGTTGCCACAGCGGCAAATGCAATTGCCACCAATAAAATCAGCACCGAAAAAATCATTACCGCAGGAAAAAGGATGCCGCAAATCCAAAACACAAGGCATGCCAGAAAAAAGAAACCTCCATCTACCAATGCACAGACAGCCATTTTCTTGAGTCTGGTGGCATTTTGAAAAGAAAACTGCGTTTCCCTTTTCACACTCACCGCTATAGGCCACGTAAGCAATAGCACGGCATAACAAGGAATGGCAGTCAAAAGAATCACAATTGTCCAAGGATAAAAGATATCATGCATGCCAAATCGGTTATATGTCTCTATAAACCGAACCATATTCGGCATAATAGCATAGAAAAACGTGCCGAAAATTGCTAAGGCGATAATAATAAACTTCATCATAAAAGAAAAATGCTTTGGTTTCATAAAAAAACCTCCCTGATTTGAAATGCAATAGGTATTAGGCTATCTCCGCTAACTAATATTCATTATAGCGTTTCACATTCTGTTTGTCAATAATAATTTATTGATATTCGATAAATATCAACGCAAAATGAAAGCAGTTTTGGTGGATTCTTTTCCTAAAGCAATATAGCGCAGGCTATGCCTGCGCTATATAAGATTGTATTAAATTAAGTGTTCTCTTTTTATCCTTAACCCATTCGGGAGCAATCAAAATCCGCTTATCTCCATCGCCTGTGAGGCGATGCACAACAGTCCCGGGCGGCAAAAGAGACACCGCCTCGGCAACGAGTGCCGCATACGCTTCGCGGCTCATCAATTCAAAGGGTTCACGGCGATAGCTTTCGGCAAGCAAACTGCCTTCCAAAATGTTTAACATATGAAATTTCACACCGTCTGTCCCTGCGGCGCAGGCAAATTTCACCGAAGCGAGCATATCTGCCTCGCTCTCGTCGGGCAAACCGAAAATAAGGTGCGTAACCGTGTGAATGCCCCTTGCTTTTAAGGCTTTTACAGCTGCAAGATAGGTACTGTTCGGATAACAGCGGTGAAACGCCTTTGCGCTTTGCTCATTTGCTGTCTGCAAGCCCAATTCCACGATTACAGGCTTTTGGCGGTTAAGGCGCTCTAAGAGCGCTAAAGTTTCATCACAAAGGCAGTCAGGGCGCGTTGCAACAGCGAGGGCGACAATATCTTCACTCTCGATAGCACTGCGGTAAATCTCTTCCAAACGGCTCACCGGTGCATAGGTGCCGCTGTAAGCTTGAAAATAAGCAATGTATTTGCCGGCACCCTTCGCCTTAACCAACTGCTTTGCGGTGGCAAGCTGTGCTTTGATATCACAGCCGCTCGCGCAAAAGCGGCCGCCGCTTCCGCCCGCGCAGAAGGTGCAGCCGCCTGTAGCCAATGTGCCGTCACGATTCGGGCAGGTAAAGCCTACATCGAGCGAAAGCTTATACACCTTGCACCCGAAACGCTCTCGGCAATATTCATTGAAGGATAAATACTTCATTAGATTTTTCTGTTTGAGATAACAAACTCTTGTGTATATGTTCTGCCGCCTTTGAGTTTATATTGCGAGCGCACATGCGCCATGCCGGGCATATCGCCGCCGACACCGCACATGCTGTAATCAATATGCACGGTAATATCATCCTCATAAGCGAGCTCGTGTAAATGATTTGCGCTATGCAGCGCTTCTTGCGTATAATTCCACGCCTCAAAGCCGATTTCTTTATCATTACCGATAGAGAAGACAATTTGATTTTGCGCATCATTTGCAAAGCATACATAATCGCAGTCCTCACGGTTGCCGTTTTCCTGCGGGCGCAAGTATCGATGCTCAATCTCGCGCACTTTCATGTTGTATTTAGAGACTCGTGAACCGGTCTTTCGGTCAAGATAGCACTCTGCAGGACCTCTGCCGAGCCACTCAACATTTTGGTATTCTCCGCTCAATTTCGTTGTCATTCCGATACGCAGTGCATTGGCAATCGGTTTAAAAATATGTCTGACAAAAATATCGCCCTTAGCATTAATGACATAAATGATTTTACCGTTGCCCAAACCATTGGAAATAGAACACTGAATCCTAAGCGCATTATCCTCTTGTTTAACCTTAAATGCACTAAAGCATGTATGCTTTGTTGCATTTTTCCAGCGCGCCATCGGTAATATTTCCCTAATGGGTCTGGCAAAATTAAAGTATGTATAATCATTATCCGTTAAGGCTCTGAAATAATTCGGCTGCAGCGGTGCTTTTAAGACCTGTTCGCCATTATAGACAATGGAGCTCAAACGCTTGTTAACAAACTTAATTTCGAAGCCTTCACCCGAAACTTCAAGAGAATTGGAATCATTAAACTTAATGTTAATTTCCCCATCTGCCTTTTGCAGTTTTCTCGGAGCCTTATGATATACTCTGATTTGACCGAAGTTTAAGATAAAATCCTTATCTGCCCAAACAGTATCTTCTTTTAAGCACTGATAGAGGTTAAAGGTCAAAGAACAGTCGCTGTCAATCTCAGGCACCGGCACCGTAATTTCCGAATAGGTTTTAGGAGCCGCTTCTATTTCTATGTCGCCGTCGAGAATAACTTCACCGTTTTTCTCCCAAGTAAAGAAGAAATCAAAGTCTTTCAAGTTTGTAAAGGAATATTTATTATACACTTCAAAAATACCCTTTGAGCTGTCTTTTTCTTCAAGAGAAAATTGACCATACACATGCTTGACTTCATAATAGGACGGATGCGGCTTTCTGTCAGCACCAATGATACCGTTTGCACAGAAATATGCATCGGTTCTGCCTTCATCAAAATCGCCGCCGTAAAGCCACTTGTCGCCTTCTTCATCCTTCACATGGATAGCTTGGTCAACAAAGTCCCAAATATAGCCGCCGCACATATTATCATATTTTTCAAAATCTGCCATGTAATCTTTAAAATTACCGAGGCTGTTTTCCATTGCATGCGCATATTCACACAGTATAACGGGATGGTCTTTATAAACACGCGCGGGAATCGGCTTATTATCCGCTGCGAGCGCATTGGCGATATTATCGAATAATGTCGGTTTTACTTCCTTTTGCTCACCCATCTGCTTCATGAGCGGTGCTTCGGGATACATGCGGCTGACAAAATCACTCTTGGTAAAATCAAAGTCACCTTCATAGTGAATAACCCTTGTATCATCGAGTGCCAGTGCAGCTTCTCGCATTCTGCTGAAGTTCGTACCGTCACCGGCTTCATTGCCGAGACTCCACACAAAAATGCAGGGATAGTTTCTGTCTCTAAGCACCATACGCTGCATTCTGTCCACAACCTGTGCAGTCCATATCGGGTTATCCCCGGGCACATTCTTGCGGCGCACGCCATGTGTCTCCACATCGCACTCATCCATAACATACAGACCGTATTCATTACACATCTCATAAAGCTCGGGGCTGTTCGGATAGTGGCTCAAGCGAATGGAGTTACAGTTAGCGCGCTTAATCAAACTCAAATCCTGCACAAAGCGCTCTTTCGGGCAAGCCCATGCATAATCCGGGTCAAATTCATGGCGGTTGACACCTTTGACCATAATTTCTTTACCGTTGAAAAACAGCTTATTGCCGCGAATTTCCACTTTTTTGAAACCGACTACAAAGGTCTTGGCACAAACGGTTTGCTCGCCCTGTGCAATCACCATAGCCAGTGTATAGGTTTGCGGGAACTCGGCGCTCCAAAGCTTGGGATTGGGAATATCCGGTTTAAAAGATACTTTCGAATCGCTTTCTTGTGCTATGTCCGCTTTACCAAGTTCAATTTTATCTGAGCCGTCAAGCAAACAGGCGCTCACACTAGCGCCTTCCACGCCTTCAAGATTCTTTAAATAAATATCGAGAGAAGTATGTGCAAGCGTGAAATCATCACCATCAAAATCTGTTTTGAAATAAAAGTCACGCACCATCAGCTTCGGCTCCGCATACAAATACACATCGCGGTATATACCGGACAAGAACCACATATCCTGGTCTTCTAAATAAGAGCCGTCGGAATAGCGGTACACTTCGGCAGTTATAGTATTATCTCCTACTTTTACATACTTTGTAAGATTAAATTCCGCACCGTTCATGGAGCCTTGGGAATAGCCTACTTCTTCACCGTTTACATAGAGTTTAAATGCGCTCTTGACAGCGGTAAAATAGACATATATTTCCCTGCCTTCCCAACCGGAGGGAATTTCAAAGCTGCGGTGATAAATACCTACTTCGTTACGCGCATGATCTATTTTCGGTATTTCACTTTTCTTAGTGCTTAAAATATCCGGAAAAGAATTACACAGATAAATCGGTTTGCCGAAACCGTTTAACTGCCACACGCTCGGCACAGGCATATCCGCCCATGCGCTGTGGTCAAAGCTATCCTTGTAAAAATCTACAGGAATATTATTCACACCCATCTGCCAATAAAACTTCCATGTGCCGTTTAAACTCATTTTATACGGGCTGTCCTGTTTTTCCAAAGCTTTCTCTAAGCTGTCATATGGAAACATGATAGCGTGTGATTGCTCTTTATTTATCTCATATATTTTCGGATTTTCCCAAACGTACATTTACTTCTCCTCCTAAATGTCAGTGCGCGATAATTAAAGCATAAATGCCGACTGAAAATGCGCTTACCGCCATTAATATTGCTAAAATGATGGCAACAACTTTTGCAAACTTTCTGTTCATGGTCTTTACTCTCCTATTAATTCTTTAAAATCTTCCTGCATTTTTTGTGTTAACGCCTGCGCTTCCTCTTCGGTCGCGGTGCAGGCTGTAATATACGCTTTTATCTTCGGTTCTGTACCGGAAGGGCGAATAATGAATAAATTATCATCTTCGAGCTCATACACAAGTGCATTGGTGGTCGGAAGTAAGATTTTTTCACTTTCACCGGTACTTAAATTGGTACGCTCAAGGGTTTTATAGTCGGAAAAATAGAGCACTTTTTTTCCGGCAAGTGAAGAAATGCCTTCACTTCTTAAAGTTGACATGATATTTTGTATTTTTTCCATTCCCTCGGCACCCTCAAACTGTAATGAAATAACGGTGTGCTTATAAATACCGAATTCTTTGTAAAGCTCATTCATTACATCGATTAAGCTCTTGCCGATGCTCTTGTAGTAAGCTGCCATCTCACAAATGAGCATAGATGCGACAACTGCATCCTTATCCCTAGCATGGGTACCGCTGAGATAGCCGTAGCTTTCCTCAAAGCCTAAAATAAAGTTGTCCTCTTTCCCTACTTTTTCAAGTTCGGTGATATATTCGCCGATATACTTAAATCCGGTAAGCACTTCTTTGATTTTACAGCCGTATTTTGCGGCAACTTTATTCGCAATATTGGTGGTCACAAAGCTTTTAATAGCAACCGGCTCTTTGGGCATGATACTTTTTTGCACACGCTGTGAAAGCAGATATTCAAGCAGCATTGCGCCAACCTCATTACCGCTCATGAGCTGATACTCGCCATTAGCCGCCTTAACGGCAATGCCGACTCTGTCACAATCGGGGTCAGTCGCCAAAATCAAATCGGCATCAAACTGCGCAGTCATTTCAAGCGCCTTTTCAAATACCTGCCTGATTTCGGGATTCGGGTACGGGCAGGTCGGGAAATTGCCATCCGGATTTTCCTGCTCCGGCACCACTTTGATGTTTTGAATACCGATACGCTTCAATATCTCTCTAACAGGCTTATTTCCCGTACCGTTGAGCGGAGAATAAATCAAATTCAAATTAGAGGATGCACAAATACCTTTATTGATGCTCTGTTTTTCCACAGCCGCCAAAAAGGCTTCCATCACTTCATCCGCACAGTATTCGATGCTGCCTTCTTCCAAGCCCTGTGCAAAAGGAATGGTTTTGATATCCTTAAACATATCAATACTCTGAATCTCTGCGAGTGTTTTTGCCGCGCTCTCATCGGTCATTTGATAGCCGTCCGGATCATAGCACTTAAAACCGTTATATTTGCTCGGGTTGTGTGACGCTGTAATCACAATACCGCTTTGGCAGCCGAGGTATCTGACAGCAAAGCTTAATACCGGTGTCGGAACAAGTTCTTTAAAGATATAGGCTTTCACGCCGTTTGCCGCAAGCACCATTGCAGCTCTTTCGGCAAAAACGGTTGAATTAATGCGTGAATCATACGCAATCGCAACACGAGGCGCATCATATTGTTTTAATAACGAAGCCGCTAAACCCTGTGTAGCTTGACCGACAGTGTAAATATTCATGCGGTTTGTGCCTGCACCTAACACACCTCTGAGTCCTGCTGTGCCGAATTCGAGAGATTTATAAAATCTATCATTGATTTCATCCTCCCTACCGGCAATAGCGTGCAGCTCTTCGATTAAATCCTTATCCTCCGTAGCGTTTTCACACCAAAGAGAATACAGTTCTTGATTGTTCATATATATTCCTTTCTTCGCCGATAATAGCGAAAGAGAATTTACAATACATGAAATACGCATAATATCTCATTATATTATTATATTAATGATATTATAAAATATATTTAATGTCAATATTATTCATAAAAATATATTGATTGTAGTTATGATTTATTATATAATCAAATAGAATTATACTCACGGAAGGAACTACCATGTTTGCAAAAGTTTACTCCATCGGTTTACAGGGAATAGACGGTTATAAAGTCACTGTTGAAGCAGACATTTCTGGCGGTTTGCCGAAATTTGAAATTGTCGGTTTGCCGGATGCGGCGGTCAAGGAATCCAAAGAGAGAGTGCGCGCTGCATTAAAAAACAATCATTATGATTACCCCGTATCACATATTACCATTAATCTTGCACCGGCGGATACCAAAAAGGAAGGCCCTATTTACGATTTACCCATGCTTGTCGGCATTCTTCTGGCGAGCGGTCAAGTCAAAAGCATACCGGAAAACTCCTGTTTTATCGGCGCTTTATCTTTAAATGGTGATGTATCCGATATCAATGGTGTACTGCCCATGGCTATTAAAGCACGAGAAGAAGGATTCGATAATATCTTTGTTCCCTTCGGCAACGCTGCAGAGTGCCGTATTGTGGAAGGCATTAATGCTTATGCGGTTAAAAACATACAAGAGCTTACACAGTTTTTTGAAGGCGGCGGTGAGCTTGCTAAGGTTGAAACCGTACCATACACATTCTATGAAGATATGGCGGCGTGTGAGGATTTTGAAGATGTAAAGGGACAATATGATGCCAGGCGTGCACTCGAAATTGCCGCAGCAGGCGGTCATAATGTGCTGATGGTCGGCGCGCCCGGTTCGGGAAAAAGTATGCTCGCAAAGCGCATACCCTCCATTTTGCCGAACATGACCTTTGATGAAGCAATCGAAGCGACAAAAATCCACTCGATTGCAGGAGAATTACCGAGTGATACGGAAATCCTGCACCGCAGACCGTTTCGCTCACCGCACCACACTATATCCCCTGCCGGTCTCTCCGGCGGCGGCACGGTGATTAAACCCGGTGAAATCTCTCTGGCGCATAACGGTGTGCTGTTTTTGGATGAATTGCCGGAGTTTTCCAGACAATCCATGGAAATATTAAGGCAGCCGATGGAGGATGGAAGAATCACCATATCGCGTGTTTCCGGCTCTATTACATATCCCTCCCGCTTCATGACCATTGCAGCTATGAACCCTTGTAAATGCGGGTTTTACGGACATCCGACCAAGCAATGCACCTGCCCGCCGCACGCTGCGGAAAAGTATATCTCCAAAATCAGTTATCCTCTGTTAGACAGATTTGATATTCATGTGGATGTGCAATCGGTTGAGTATGATGATTTAGCTAGTAAAGAAAAAGGCGAATGCTCTGCCGATATTAAAAAGCGTGTGAATGCTGCAAGAGCGCTCCAGCTAAAGCGCTTTGAGGGCGCAGATATTGTCTGCAACGCACAAATGTCTCCCGCGCAGACGAGAAAATTTTGCCTGCTAACCGAGGAAGCGCAAGACACCTTGAAGCGCGCTTTTGAAAAATTAGGATTATCGGCAAGAGCTTATGACAAGGTTTTGCGCGTTTCCAAAACCATTGCGGATTTAGATGGTTGCGATATGATAGAAACGCAGCACATTTTAGAAGCCGTTCAGTATCGGTCTTTAGACCGAAAATATTGGAAAAAAGCATAATTTTATGGAAATACTAAAATATAACGAAGAGTGAGGCAAAAGCTTCTTTTTGCCGCTCTCCGTACGGAAAGGATGGATTTATTATGGCAGAAATTATTTTAACAGATGAAAACTTTGAACAAGAGGTATTAAAGTCAGATGTACCGGTATTGGTGGACTTTTGGGCAGAGTGGTGCGGTCCTTGTAAAATGCTCGGTCCCGTTATTGCACAAATAGCGGATGAGCAAGAGGGCAAAATCAAGGTCTGTAAAGCAAATGTGGATGATTGCATGGATATAGCAGGCGAATATAATGTCGCCTCCATTCCGACAGTTGTCTTATTTAAAGATGGTGTCGAAGTCGATAGAAGCATCGGCTTTAAACCCAAAGAGGCTATTGAGGCAATGTTTTCCTAAAGCGTATTTAAAGTGCAAGTTTGATTTTAAAAAACAGGTGAAGCAAGTTCACCTGTTTTTTGCATTAATTTATAAAATGATGCAGATTAATCCGTTGCAGCCTTCATTGATAACACGCTCCACGGTTTCGCGCAATTTTCCTCTCGCGTCCATCGGCATGCGCGCAAGCTTGGAATTTAAGCCTTCATTGACAATCGAATAAATGGACTTGCCGAAAATATCACTATTCCATATATCGTTCGGATTTTCTTCAAACTGTTTCATCAAGTAAAGTACTAAATCCTCGCTTTGGCTCTCACTGCCGACTATCGGTGCCACCTCTGTCATAATATCTGCGCGCAGCATATGAATACTGGGCGCACTCGCTTTTAATCTGACACCGTATCTGCCGCCCTGTTTCATGATTTCAGGCTCTTCCAAGCTCAATTCCTCAAGCTCGGGCATCACAATACCGTAACCCGTGCGCTCTACCTCATCGAGTGCATTTTTCACTTTGTCATATTTCTGCTTTGTATCGGACAGCTCGCCGATAATGCGCATTAATTCCTTCTCATTCGTAACCTCTACACCGGTTTTTTCCGCTAAAACTTTATAAAACAGTGCTTCGGGCATTTGAATGCTGATAGCAGCGCTGCCGTCGGAAAGCTCAATTTTATCAATTTGCGCACTTGTTACATACTCACTTTCGAGTAATTTATCGCATATTTTTGTCACATCGCGCAAATGCTCGGTACTAAGCGTTACAGCGCTGATGCTCTCTAAAATGCCGCTTTTTAACCAATGCGCCTTATCCAGAGAGAGTATCCACTCGGGCACTTTGATTTCCACTTGAGAGAGCGGAAACTCAAATAAAACAGCAGAAAGAATTTCTTTAATGGTTTTTTCATTCAGCTCCAGACAGTTTACCGGTATAACCTGAACACCATAATCCTCTTGCATTTTTTGTGCAAGCTCTTGAACAGATTCATCTTCCGGTCGTGTGGAGTTTAACAATACCACAAACGGCTTATGAATGGCTTTTAATTCTTCAATCACCCTTTGCTCGGCTATTGCATATTCCTCGCGCGGAATATCGGTAATGGAGCCGTCTGTGGTCACTACCAAGCCTATGGTAGAATGTTCATCAATGACTTTTTTGGTGCCGATTTGCGCCGCAGTATGAAAGGGTATTTCCTCCTCCGACCAGGGCGTGCGCACCATGCGCGGTAACTCATCCTCAATATAGCCGATAGCACTCGGAACCACATACCCGACACAGTCCACCAGGCGCACCTTTAAATGTGCTTTATCGCCGATTTGAATGGAAACCGCTTCTTCGGGAATAAACTTCGGTTCTGTCGTCATAATCGTTTTTCCGCCGGAGGATTGCGGCATTTCATCAACCGCTCTTCCCTTTTCCGCTTCGCCTTCAATATTCGGAATAACAATGCTTTCCAAAAATCGATTGATAAAAGTTGATTTTCCCGTTCTGACCGGTCCGACCACACCGATATAAATATTGCCTCCGGTTCTCGTTTCTATATCCGAGTAAATTTTCATTGTATCTGTCATGAAAAAATAATCCTCCTGCTTCAAAAATTCACATTTTACTTAATCTCTAATCACTGATTATGAGCGGCATATCCGATTCCATCTCATCGTTTTCCATATCATTATCTTTCATAATACGTGCAACGGTGGTATGAAATTTTCGCGCTATTTTCCAAAGCTTTTCTTGTTTTTTTGCATAATAAATATAAATAGCAGCGGGTTTTTCAATCGGATTTTCACTTAAATTAATTTCATCAATCACCTTTTGCATTTTGCTCTCAAAAACAACGGCGCTGATTTTAATATCTGTTCTTAAATTCAAGTGGTTTTCCGCAATCATATAATCTGTTCCGAGAATAATACCTTCCGGATAGCATTTAATCTGACTAACATCTTCAATCGGCTCACTGAAGGAGAACTCGGTTTGCTTACTTTTTAAGTTTAAAACCCCGTTTATATCCTCATATAAGACATATGCCTTAAAGGAGCCGGAAAGAATCAAATCATGATTGTTCAAATTCGCTACGGTGTTAATATCATCACACCAAACATCGATAACCGTGGCGATATCCGAAATAGCATCGGATTCAAACTCATGCATATAACTCTTTGAAAGCGTTGTGACAATTCTATCAACACATACTTCTTTAAATGTGCAATCGCAAGCATATTCTGTTGAATAGGCATCCTTAACCACGGGAAAATCGATACAATTATATGCGCAGGCATTTATCATGGCGCCCACACTGATATCCAATAAAGACATATTTCCCAATGCGCTTGGTTTGATAGTGATATCGACGGAAGAAAGCCGGATTTTGATATCCACGGTACTGTTTTCATCCATACCTTCAATATCCATGATTTGTGAAAGCGGCAAAGTATTTTCAACATACTCCACACTTGCATTCTCACTTTTATAAAGCGTTTTTATTTTGATTTCCGCTTTAATGAGTATTTTTCCGCCAACTTGTTTTGTCTCCACTATGTAAGGTGTACTCGTAGTGCGAATAATACTGCTCATCGGCGGTTTATCGGTACCGATATCGACAATCTGATTTACATTTGCCGTAACGGAGGCATTCGCACATGCTGTGCACGCACTTAGCGTATCTTTATTGACTTGTATATGTTTTTCATCAATTTCATCAATCACGCTGGCAGTGCGGCAAGCCGATATTTTAACATCAATGTGAAATGCGCCATGCACTTCTATCTTCCTTGAGCCGGTTGCGCGGCAGTTTATGTATTGTAATGCTGTGTTCAAACTCATGACAGCACCAATATCGTAGTTATCATTCTCTATGCGCTTGCTAAAGGGTTCGCTTTGCTCATAGGAATAGATTTCACCCTCATTCAAATACAGAACCCTTACCAAAATGGTACCTTCAATCTTAATTATGCCCTCCGATACGGAGCCGGAGGTGACATTAGCGAAAGCAAAGCACTGCAAAATATTTTGAATATCCGCACAATAATCGGGTAAATTCATTTCCATATCAACGCTTTGCTCGGCGCTCTTTTGTGTGATGGTTTCATTCACACAATATTCGGTTCGTTTAATAGTATTCATACCTGTACACTCCTATTCTTTTTCATTAAAGCATATGTGAACAAGCCGATAAATATGATAAAAAATTCCGGAGGATGCCAATGCACCCTCCGGAAAAACTCATCATGATTCTTATTTCTTTTTAATACCGAAAAACAATCTCAACAATCCGCTTAACGCCTTAGGACTTTTCCAAATAACCACTTGCATACCATACCCTCCGAATATCATTAGCTTTTAAAGATTAAAGCCAAACCTAATATTATCAGCAGCAGTGAGAGAATCACAAGCAATGCTTTTTGAGGCATGCACCAAGCCAATACCATACCGAACGCGATAGCCGGTATAATCAAAAACACTTTTGGCACACGCCGTCTCACACAAAAACACCACCGATGCTTTAAAGATTAGATGGGGCCATGTTCCATCTAAAGCATTCTATGCAAGCGCAGCAATATGCGTGAAGCTATTTTATTGTGTTTTGTACTTCCCAATCCTTAACATCTTTTAACTGCTCATAGAGCATACAGTAGCTTTCGTAGCGCGAGGATTCGATATCGCCCGCCTCAAGCGCACTTTTAATAGCACAGCCTTTTTCCTTTATATGTGCACACGAAGTAAAGGTGCACTGCGTTAAATACGGTTCAAACTCGCGAAAACAATACGGCAAGTCCTCTTTTAACAGTGTATGCAGTTTGGATATTTCAAGCGAAGAAAAGCCGGGGGTATCTACCACTTCGCCGCCGCAAAGCGAAAAGATTTCACACATTCTCGTTGTGTGCCTGCCTCTGCCTAATTTTTCACTCACTTCTCCTGTTTGCAGGTTCAAAGAAGCATCCAAGCAATTTAATAAAGATGATTTTCCCGCACCTGAATTTCCGGTAAAAACAGTTGTTTTTCCCTCAAGCAGTTTGCCGAGCGTTTCCACACCATCACCTGTTTTTGCACTCACACAAAAGCTCGTGAAACCTGCGTGTGTATAAATATCGGCAAGGTGCGAGCCGTCTTTCAAATCAGTCTTATTAAAAATGATAATCGGTTCAATGTGTTTAATTTCGCACACAGCGCACAGTTTATCAATCACAAACATATTCGGAGCCGGTGTCACCATGCCCGATACAATCACTAATTGGTCAATATTCGCAACAGGCGGTCTGATGAGAACATTTTTTCGGTCCATTATCTCATCAATTGTATTCTCCGCATTCTCATGAATGGAGATTTTTACATAATCACCGACATATGGCTTCATTTTCTTCTGCCGAAAACTGCCGCGCGCTTTACATTCAATCAAACCATCGGCGGTTTGAACATAGTAAAAACCGCCGATACCTTTTATAATTCTATCTGCCATGTAATCACTTTTAGTCAAAGTTGACCGTGCCGCTCCATATTTCCTGTCCATCTACTTCGGCAACAACCGATTTTGTGCCGCTTTTACCCTTAACGGTGAAATCATAGCTGCCGCCGTTACATTTTACAATGGCTTCCACAACACGCTCATTCCCGAGGTAGACTCTCAATGTGCCTTCGCCGCCCGGCTCTGCATTACCGTTTTCAGTCGGAAGAGCAACGGACAAGGGAACTGACTTTTCTTTCTTTTCCGTGCTCGGTTGTGTTGTTTGGGTAGTGCTTTCGGTTGTCGGCTCATTACCGGTAGAAATCTTCAAAGTGATTGAAGCGCCGAGCTCTGTCTTAGTGCCTGCATCGATAGATTGCGCCAAAACTGTATTCTTTGTTTTGGTGTTATCTTCTTCCTCGAAGGTAATTTTCAAACTGTAATCCGCAAGGAATTTTTCGGCATCGCTCTTGCTCATGCCGACCACATTCGGCATTTTAAAGGTGGAGCCGGAGCTGATATAGACAATAATCTTTGTATCTTTATCAATCTTTGTGCCGACATCCGGAGATGTGCTGATAACATTTCCCTGTGCGACATCTTTACTCGGTTTTTCTTCAAATGCAATATTCTTGAAGCCTTTGGACTTAAGCTCAATCTGAGCGGCATCCTTTGTCATGCCGATAACATCCGGAACCGGAATACTCTCGCCATTGGAAAGGATGGTTAATGTAACTGTCTTTGAGGTTTTAATCTTAGTACCGGCATCCGGTGTTTGATAAACAACTTGGTCATTTTCAAAATCCGAATATTTTTCCATATCATCGGTATATTCAATTTTGATATTGCACTTAATTTGACCGTTATCATAAACACCATCATGCACATCTCTTGCAATATCGGTGCTGTAATACATACCGATAAATTTAGGAACAGTTACTTTTTTACCGCCGAAAATTATAATGCAAACAACGGCAATAACCGCAACAACGGCAATGCTTACACCGACAATAATACCTACCTTTTTCTTATTAACAGACTTCTTTTCCTCTTTGTCATTATTCAAGCCGTATTTTTCGCGATAATACTCATCTGTCTTATTGCCATTGAGCTCATCCGCTTCTTTATCCTCTTCTTTTTCAAGCATTTCAGCCAATTTTTGTTCTTCACTTGCTGCACCGGCACCGGCTTGCGGTGTATACGGCATACCAACACTATAAATATACGGGAATACGGCAACCGGATTTTCGGAAATTTCTCTTAAATCCATCAGCATCTCAGCCGCACTCTGATAACGCTCCTTGGGATTTTTCTGCATCGCATGCATTGTAATCTGCTCAATACCCTTAGGAATAGAGGGGTTAAGATAAGTGGGAGACTCAGCCTCCTTTTGCAGCTGCATAATGGCAATAGATACTGCACTATCGGCATTAAAGGGTACTTTACCCGTTATCATTTCGTACAGCACAACACCTGCCGAATATAAATCGGCTCTTTCATCGGTATAATCACCTCTCGCCTGTTCCGGACTGATATAGTGAACAGAACCGATAGCGCCATCGGTCATGGTTTTGGTTTCGCTGCGCGCAAAGCGTGCAATGCCAAAATCCGCAACCTTTATAGAGCCATCCTGCAATAAAATGATGTTTTGCGGCTTAATATCTCTGTGAATAATACCTTTATCATGCGCATGCTGAAGTGCCGCGAGAATTTGCATTTCAAAATGCACGGCTTCCTTCCAATTAATCACGCCTTGCTCGGTAATATACTCTTTAAGTGTAATGCCATCGACATGCTCCATGACAATATACTGGATTCTTTCACCGAAGCTGACATCATAAACCTTTACAATATTGGGGTGGTTTAAAATGGCAATCGCCTTTGATTCATTTTTAAATTTGCGGCGAAATTCTTCATTGGCAAGATACTCTTCTTTGAGTATTTTTACAGCAACAATTCTATCATCAATGGTATCGTACGCTTTATAAACAACAGCCATGCCGCCAACGCCGATGACCTCTTGTATTTCATATCTTCCGTCAATTCTTTTTCCAACAAAATTATCCATCTTAAGCCTCCTCGTTTTCTATCAATCCGACCGTGATATTGTCTATTCCACCATTCTCATTTGCTTTTTCTATCAATAATTCAGCAGCTTTCTCAATTTCATTAGACATTACAATATCACAAATCGCCTCATCACTCAAACAATTTGTTAATCCATCCGAACACAAAAGGATTTTCGCCCCCGGTGCAACATCAAGCATCAAAGTCTCCGTTTCAATTTCTTCACTGACACCTAATGCGCGCGTGATAATATTTTTTCTCGGGTCAATTTGCATTTCCTCATGCGTTATTTCGCCTAAGCGATATAATTCGTTTACATAAGTATGGTCCGTTGTTATTTGCTCAATATTGCCATCAATTAAATAGGCGCGTGAGTCACCGTCGTACGCAATGATGAGCGTGTCATCCTTAAGTACCGCCGTAACTGCCGTGGTGCCCATACCCTGCAAATCGTTATTTTGTGCATATTCATAGATTTTATAATTTGCAGCAGTAACGGCCGATATGAGCATGCGCTCAATCGCTGCGGGTTTCATTTTGGAAGAAAAGGCATTTTCAATCTGCTCAGAGATAGTTTTAACAGCAATCTCACTTGCAATCTCTCCCCCTTCAACGCCGCCCATACCATCGCAAACAATGAAATATGCAGCGTTTTCAAGTTCATTAAAAGCAAGATTGTCTTCATTATTCTGCCTAACCTTGCCAATATCCGTAATACCGGCTAATTTCAATCGGATACCTCCTTTTGCAGTGGATGCTCCTGCATGGCGGCTGAGCGCAGCTGACCACATGAAGCGTTAATATCAGAACCCAATGTGCGCCTGACAGTAGCATTGACACCGTATTTTTTTAAAATATCGATAAAAGCTTCAATATGTGCTTTATCACTTTTATGAAAAGAGTTTTCTTTAACTGTATTGACCGGTATGAGATTAACATGTGCAAGCATACCCTGCAGCTTTTTGCCCAGATCGTGCGCACATGTCGCAGAATCATTCACACCGGATATCATGGCGTATTCAAAGCTGATACGCCTCGATGTTGCTTTTACATAACTTCTGCATGCGCATAACAATTCTTCAACACCCCACTTATTATTAACGGGCATCATTTCAGAACGAATGGAATCATTAGGTGCATGCAAAGAAACCGATAAAGTAATTTGCAGTTTTTTATTTTCTAATTCTTTGATTTTCGGCACAATGCCGCATGTAGAAAGAGAAATGTTTCTTGCGGAAATATTAATGCCGGCATTATCACTGACCAGCTCCAAAAAGCGCATCACATTCTCAAAATTATCGAGCGGTTCACCCATTCCCATTAATACCACATGAGAAATACGAATATGCATATCATTTTGCGCTGCGTGAATTTGGCTGAGTATTTCTCCGGCGCTGAGGTTTCTGACACAGCCGTTTATAGTGGAAGCACAAAACTTACAGCCCATTTTACAACCGACTTGTGAAGAAACGCAAATACTGTAGCCGTATTTGTAATGCATCAAAACACTTTCAACCGTATTACCATCGTACAAAGAGAACAAATACTTTACGGTATCATCTTTTTGCGATACCAACTTGCGCTCTATGGTGCAAAACGGAATATAGAAATCCGCTTGTAAAGAGCTGCGCAGCTCTTTTGATAAATTGGTCATTTCATCAAATGAACGCACACCCTGAACATGAAGCCATTGAAATATTTGCGCCGCGCGATATTTCGGTAAGCCTCTTTGGCTCAACAGCTCTTCCAATTCAGTTTTATTGAATGATTTAATATCGGTTTTATGATTCATGTTTTTCTATCACTGCCGCAAAAAAGCCATCGGTATGGTCGATATGCGGCAAAAATGTTTTTTGTAATATTACCTTTGCATTCTGTGCATGCTCAGCCGTAAACGCCGCAATAACTTCCTCATTTTCGGCACGATTAAGAGTACAGGTGGAATACACAAGTGTACCGCCGGGTTTTAAATATCTAAAAGATGTTTTTAATATTTTTAATTGTATAGCGGGAAAAGCCGATAATTCTTCCAAACTTTTATAGCGTATTTCCGGCTTTCTTCTGATAATGCCCAATCCGGAACAAGGCACATCACAAAGCACCCTGTCAAACAGTCCTAAAGCGGGTTCATACTGCGTAGCATCCATCACCAACGCTTCAATAAAATCAATATGCAGCCGTTCTGCTCCGCTTTTTATAAGCGCAACGCGGTTTTCATACAAATCACATGCACTTAATGAGCCGCTGCCCATTTGCTCGGCAACTGTAAAGCTCTTTCCGCCGGGTGCCGCACAGGTATCGAGTACCCGCTCACCGGCTTTGGCATTCAACAGCAATGCCGCTTTTTGCGCAGCCGTATCCTCAACATGAAACAGTCCGGCCTGAAACTGCTTTAAAGCAGTAATATCGCCGCTTTTTTCTATAACGAGTGAATGTTCACACCACGCATTTTTATGAGTAACGACACCGCTTTCACATAAAGATGCCTGCAGTGCATCCACATCGGTTAAAAGTGTATTAACACGAATCACGGTTTGCGGTTTACAGGATAAGGATTTGAGTACTTCTCTTGTAGTCTCCTTCCCATAATCCTTTTGCCACAAATCGATTAACGGCTCCGGAACGCTGTATTTCACGCTCAAAAAGCTTTCATCATTCTCATCCGGCAAACAAAGTCCTTGCTTATGAATACGATGTAAGCATGCATTCACAAGTCCCGAAGCATAGGCACACTTGTGTTTTTTAGTCATCTTAACACTTTCATTTATCGCTGCACTCACAGGTATTTTATCCATAAAAAGCAGCTGATAAGCACCTAAGCGCAAAATGATTAAAACCTCCGGCTTGAGCTTTTTTAGGGGTTTGCTCAAAACGGTAGAGAGCTGATAATCCAAGCAGATGCGCTTTTCAATTACGCCGTAAAACAAAGTTGTTGCCAGTGCCTTATCTTGCGGGTTTAAATCGCTTTTTTTGAGTTCATTTTCCAATAAAATATTAGAATACGCTTGCGTTTTATCGCTTCTCAATAATAAATGAAATGTAAAATCTCTTGCATTCATCGCTTTCTGTTGCTTAAAAGTAATAATCTGAAAATCGTTAATAAGGTGGAAGCCATGGCTGCAACATAGGTCAAAGCAGCAGCAGTTAACACGGCTTTGGCGCCGCCATATTCCTCTTCACTCAAAAGCGACTGTTCCCGAATGGTTTGCAAGGCTCTTGAAGAAGCGTTAAATTCCACCGGCAGTGTTACAAGTTGAAACAAAAATAGAACTGAGTACAGGGCAATACCGATATAAAACAGAGTGCTGAAAGAGAAGATGATACCGATAATACACATCGGAAGTCCGATTGCAGAACCGATATTTGCCGCAGGTATCACCTTGGCACGCACTTTTATCGGGAAATAATTTTGCGCATACTGACAAGCATGCCCCGCTTCGTGGCAGGCAATGCCTACAGCAGCAATCGATGAGGAGTTATATACACCCTCGGATAAATTAATTGTGTTTGAGCGCGGGTCGTAATTATCTGTCATATTACCGGGAACTTGAGCAATTCTGACATTGCTCACACCATTTGCCTGTAAGAGCGCATATGCCGCTTGCGCCCCGGTCATGCCGCGCTGATTTAACACTCTTGAATACTTTTTATAGCGCGATGAAACCAATATTCTGGCTCCCAAACAAAGGAAAAACGGAATGGCAATCAGTAAAATCTGCCAAATCATACCCTCTGAATATCCGGCACCTCTGCCGTAATACCCGTATGTGCCAAAATACATATCAATCAAACCTCTCTCCAATATCGATGTTATGTCCTAACAAAAACACATCGGTCTGCATTCTCTTTTTTCCTTCTAATTGCAGTGAAGTTATCTCATAAGCCGTACCTTCACCGCAGCTGACAATTAATCTTTTTTTATTCTCTAAAACCGCACCGGGTACCGTGCCGGAATACTCAGCCGGCTTACCCGCATGTATTTTTATTGTTTTTCCATTATAAACGGTTGTTGCCACCGGCCACACGGCAAGCGCCCTGACAAGATTATGAATTTCATGCGCCGGCTTGCTCCAATCAATCGGACACAGCGAGCGGTCAATCATCGGCGCATAGGTTGCTTCATTCTCATTTTGCTTTTGCGCTTGAATACTATCAAAGCGCTCAATGGTTTGTATTAACAAATCGGCACCGATTGCGGCGAGCCTGTCAAAAAGCTCTGCAGCTGTTTCGTTTTCGCCGATTTGAACCTGTTGCTTTAAGAGCATATCACCGGTATCCAAGCCTTCACCCATGAGCATGGTGGTTACGCCGGTATAACTTTCACCATTAAGCACTGCACGCTGAATCGGTGCAGCACCGCGGTATTTCGGCAACAATGAACCGTGAACATTAATGCATGCCTTTTTCGGAATGTCGAGAATCGCTTTCGGCAAAATCTTTCCATATGCCGCAACGACCAAAAAATCCGGTTCAAAGGATGCTATATATGTCACCGCTTCTTCATTTCTTAAAGATGCGGGTTGATACACTTCTAAGCCGTTTTCCACGGCAAGCACTTTCACCTCGGGCATGACAAGCTGTTTGCTTCTTCCCCTGGGTTTATCCGGCTGTGTAACCACTAAAGGTATATCATAGCCGGCATCTATTAACTTTTGTAAAGAGGGCACCGCAAAATCGGGTGTGCCCATAAAGATTATTCTTTGCATTCCAAGCGAACCTCTTCAATCATATTGTCGGTGAAAAGCACGCCGTCTAAATGGTCTATCTCATGGCAAAAGCATCTCGCTTTTAATCCTTCTCCCTGATAAACACACCAATTACCGTTTCTATCCTGCGCCTTCACGGTCACTTTTAACGGGCGCTTGGTAATACCGTTTCTTCCGGGAACGGAAAGGCAGCCTTCTACCTCCTGCTGTTCACCCTCTCGCTTTGTGATTTCGGGATTAACAAGTTCCAAACAACCGTCTCCGCAGTCCAAAACGACAACACGCCTGAGCACACCTACCTGCACGGCGGCAAGTCCGACACCTTCGGCATGATACATGGTCTCTTTCATATCATCAATGAGTTTGTGCAGCCTTGCATCAAAATTTTCAACGACACGAGATTTTTTTCTTAAAATATCGTCGCCGACTTTTACAATGTTTCTCAGTCCCATTTTTTACCCCTCTACATAATATCAACCGGATTGATATCCGCTATAAGCGTGATATGTTTCATATCTTTTTGTGTATTCATAAACAGTAAAACTTCATCTATCATGGCGCGAAAGCGCGGTGAATTTTTACATTTTATGATAAGTCTGTATCGGTATTTGTTATTTGCCTTAACCGGTGTAGCCGGAGAAGGTCCTAAAACAATGATTTTTTGATCTTTATACGTGCTTTTATTGAGCTCTTTAATTTTGTTAAGGCACTGAGCCGCAGCGTATGCCGCCGAGGCTTCCTGCATGCTTATGCACGCCATTAAACACAAATCACAATAGGGAGGATAAATCATCAATTCCCTGATTTGATTCTCCGTGGCATAAAATGACGGGTAATCCTGTTTTGCAGCCAGCTTCAATATCGGATTATCCGGCGTGGATGTTTGAATAATGGCTCTACCCTTTTTATCGCCCCTGCCGGAACGCCCGACAACCTGGGTGAGTAAATCAAAGGTGTTTTCCGCACAGCGGTAATCATAGTTATACAAGCCTTGGTCAGCATTGACAACCGCTGCAAGCGTTACATTCGGGAAATCAAAGCCTTTCGCAACCATCTGTGTGCCAATTAATATATCATACTCACCCGCCGAAAATGCCTGCAAAATCTGCTCATGAGAAAGTTTTGTCAAGGTAGTATCTGCATCCATGCGCACCACCTTTGCCTCAGGCACTGCAGCTTGGAGCTCACTTTCAATTTTTTGCGTGCCGTAGCCGCTTAGAGTGAGTGCATCTTCATGACAATGCGGGCATACGGTATCTACCGGCATACTGTAAGAACAAAAATGGCACATTAAACGCCTGTTTGCCGCATGATATGTCATGGAAACACTGCAATTCGGACATGTTAAAACCTCACCGCAAGCAGTACAGGAAACAAAAGTATTAAAACCGCGTCGATTGAGCAACAATATGGATTGTTCGCCGCTTTTTTGATTGTTAATGAGTTCATCTCTGAGTCTTGCGCTGATAATTCTCTGTGCGCCGCTTTCATCTTTTTCACCGCGCATATCCACAGTAATCACTTCCGGCAAATCAGCATCACCGAAGCGCTCGGGAATCTCGGCAAAAAGGTATGTTCCCTGCTGCGCCTTAAAATAATCTTCAATCGCCGGTGTGGCACTGGCAAGCACCAATAGGCACTTGTGATAGGCACAGCGATACTTTGCCACTTCACGCGCGTTATAGCGCGGGCTCATTTCCGATTTATAAGTATGCTCTTGCTCCTCATCCATAATAATGAGTCCGAGATTATCATAAGGTGCAAATACCGCAGAGCGCGTACCTACAACAATTTTCGCTTTATTATCCTTAACACGCTTCCACTCTTCCATGCGCTGTGTTACGGATAGGCGCGAATGAAAAACCGCTACATCCTTACCGTATCTGTTTTTAAATATAGAAAGAGTTTGCGCTGTCAAGGCGATTTCAGGCACCATAACAATGACACCTTTCCCCTCGGCAAGCGTGCGGTCTATGAGTTTTAAATACACTTGTGTTTTCCCGGAACCGGTAACACCGAACAACAGCGCACAAGCGGCTTTTTGAGCGGAATGATTCACAATAATATCATACGCGTGCTGCTGGAGCTCACTCAAATGAATCGACGGTGCATCCGTTACTATTTCACCATCAAAATCACGATAGACCTCTTGGTCATAATAAGCCGCTATTTCTTTTTTTACAAGCGCATCAGGTACCGCTTTTGTCACGCCGCAAAAATACATAACTTCTTTTAAAGAAGCACTGCCGCTGTCGCGCAACAAATCCGCCACCAATTGCTGTTTGGCAGTCAACTTTGCCCGCATGGAAGAATACGCCTCGTCACTCAAACGGAATTTCAGCATTTTTTCCACCGCATCGGTACGGTTTCTATCTGCCTGATTATCCCGCAAAACAAAACCTTTTTTTAACAGCGAGGATAAAACTTTGCTTTCTTGCGTGAGAGAAAATGCTTTTAAGAGCACTTTTTCGCTTAAAGCGGTATCGCGTTTGAGCAGATATAAATACATGCTTTTTTCATCTGCCGAGAGTTCGTCCGCTTCATCCTGCTTTTCTTTGAGGGCAAAATACACCGCATCTGTGCGATAATTAATGCCCTTGGGCAAAACGGTTTTTAGCGCATCAAAATACGTGCAAAAATATCTGTTTTTTAAAAATGATATTAATGCAAGCATCTCTTCACTTAAATAATTATTATTATCCAGCAAAGAGGCTATTTCCTTTTTTCCCTGCGCATCGCCCTCAAACAATTCCAAAATCACGCCCTGCCGCTTTGTGTTGCCTCTGCCGAAGGGCACCAGCACACGACAGCCGCAAAAAGCGCGTTTTTGCAGCGCAGAAGGTACGATATAATCGTACTTTTTGTCAAAGCTGTATGATGTGTTTTCAAGCGCAACCGCTGCTAATACCGCCATAAATTATTTCTCTTGTTGAATAACTCTTTCGCCTTTAATAAACTCATCAAGTGCAAGTGTTACAGGCTTTTCGGTAATTATTTTGCCCTTTTCAAGCGCTTCATCGGATATTTCTCTGGCGCGTTTTGCTGTTGCAATGACAAGAGAATATCTTGCTTTACCTTCTAAAATTGAATCTAAATTCGGATTTAACATAACTATCTCCCCTTTATCTTTTATTCCTTAATTAAATGATAAACTGTTTGAATGGTTTCTTCCAAATCATCATTAACGACAATGTGGTCATATTTATGCTGCTCTTTTAACTCCTCGTTTGCACGCATTAAACGCTTTTCAATCACATCGGCAGTCTCTGTAGCCCTACCGGTTAAGCGCTTGCGCAGTTCATCCAAGGAAGGAGGCGCCAAAAAGATTGTCATCAAATTCTCCGGAGCCGCTTTTCTGACATTGTCGGCTCCCTCCACTTCGATATCAAGCAAAACCGTGATACCTTCTGCCTGCATGGCATACATTTCCTTTTTCGGTGTGCCGTAATAATTACCATTATAATTAGTATATTCGAGCAAATCACCGATATCGATGCGTTTTTCAAATTCTTCCTTGCTGACAAAATAATATTCTCTGCCGTTTGCTTCGCCCGGTCGCGGTGCGCGTGTAGTCATGGACACAGAGAGTTTAAAAGAAGCATCCATTTCTAATAAGCGCGCTATCACCGTGCCTTTACCGCAACCCGAAGGACCGGAAATGACAACAATTTTACCTTTTTTCATTTGATTCCTCTTGTTCGATTCTTGCAAAAATACTTTCCACATCCAAATACGATAAAACAATATGATCAGAGTCCATCAAAATCACGGACTTTGTCTTTCTGCCCTGTGTCGCATCAATGAGCATTCCATTATCCTTTCCGGTTGCGATTAAACGCTTTACGGGATTCGACTCAGGAGAGACCACTGCGATAATTCTATCGGCATTTACCATATTGTTAAAACCTATACCGATTAATGTCATAACAAATGATTCCTATTCAATATTTTGTATTTGTTCTCTGATTTTCTCGATTTCCGACTTAATCTCAAGCACGCGTTTGGTAATGCTCACATCCTGACATTTTGAGCCGGTAGTGTTTGCTTCACGGTTCATTTCCTGCACAAGGAAATCGAGCTTTCTGCCGATTGCCTCATCACTCTCCAACATTTCATGCAGCTGTGAAATATGAGAGCGCAATCGAACGGTTTCCTCCGCAACGGCAACCTTATCCGCAAAAATAGCGGCTTCTGTAAGGATGCGCGCTTCATCCACTGTTTTGTCCTCCAACACTTCCTTAATACGCTCGCTCAAGCGCTGCGTGTATTCTTTAACTGTTTGCGGAGAACGCTGCTCAATCACACTGACATTATCAAGAATCGAGTCGGCTCTTGCCAAAACATCCTCTTTGAGCTTTTCGCCCTCTTTTTCTCTCATAGCAATAAAGCGGTCCACTGCCTCGGACACAACCGGTAAAACCGCTGCCCAAACAGCATCTTCATCCGCCTCTGCTTTTTTTACATTGAGCACATCGGGAAAACGCGCTACTTGCATAACAGAAACATCATTTCTTAACCCGAACTCACTCTCAAGCTCTTGCAAAGCTGTGATATATCCCTGTGCGAGCGATTTATTGACCGCTACGGAAGCGGCAACTGTATCGAGTTCGGTAATCTGCAAATAACACTCAATCTTTCCGCGCGCAACTCTGCTTTTGAGATATGTTTTTACTTTATCCTCCAAAAAGCCGTAGGCCCGGGATATTCTTGCAGAAAACTCAAAATAGCGATGGTTAACGCTTTTTATTTCAAAACTGATATCTAAACCGTTGTTAATGGCTTGGCTTCTGCCATAGCCGGTCATACTTTTTATCATAATCCTTACTCGATGCTCACATCGAAAGCCTTTCCGTTAATTGTGACTGTGAAGTTTGCAGGTGCATCGGTATTTACATCGCTTTCCTCGGCACTTTCCTTCTTATTTTCCTGCGCAAGGCGATGCTCGAAAAACTTCATGGCAACCTGGTCAAATTGCGCATAGGAAAGAACATCCTCTTCTTGTGTAACATATTTAATATCCAATTCTCCGCGCAGTTTATCTAACTCAGGTTCAATCAAATCCGCCGGTCTGCAAGTGATAATTTCACTCTCACCGCAAATCTTTTCTCTGAACTTCGGGTCGATTTCGATTGGCGTTCTGCCGTATTTACCGGCAACCAAGTCCTTAAACTCCTTGGTAACCATCTTATATCTTTCACCGGTAATGATATTAAACACGGCTTGCGTGCCCACGATTTGGCTCGAAGGTGTAACAAGCGGCGGATAACCGGCATCTTTACGCACGCGCGGCACTTCCGCAAGCACTTCTTCAAACTTATCGGATTTACCTGCTTGTGCAAGCTGAGAAACAAGATTTGAAAGCATACCGCCGGGCACTTGATAAATCAGTGTTTTGGCATCCACAGCCAACATCTTCGGATTGAGTAAACCGCTTTCAAGATACTTTGTGCGCAGTGTGTCCACATACTCGCGAATCTTCGAGAGCGCTACCAAATCAAGACCGGTATCATAAGGCGTATCCTTTAATGCTGCTACCATGGATTCCGTTGCGGGATGGCTGGTTCCGAGTGCTAAAGGAGACATGGCGGTATCCACCACATCGGCACCGGCTTCAATACCTTTTAACAAAACCATAGAAGCAAGACCGGAGGTATAGTGCGAATGTAATTGAATCGGGATTTTCACATTTTCTTTGAGCGCTTTGACCAAATCATAAGTGCCGTAAGGTGTCAAAAGTCCCGCCATATCCTTAATGCAGATGGAGTCAGCACCTGCGGATTCAATGCGCTTAGCATAATCCACATAGTAAGGAATATCAAAAACAGGTCCTGTGGTATAGGAAATAGCAACCTGAGCATGTCCGCCTTCTTTTTTGCAGGACTTTATGGCAGTTTCCAAATTTCTGATATCGTTAAGCGCATCAAATATTCTCATGATATCAATGCCGTTTGCAACAGAGCGCTGCACAAAGTATTCCAATACATCATCGGCATAATGACGATAGCCGAGCATATTTTGTCCTCTAAAAAGCATTTGTAATTTAGTATTCGGACATTTTTCTCTAATTGTTCTTAATCTTTGCCAGGGGTCCTCATTTAAAAAACGCAAACAAGCGTCAAAAGTGGCACCGCCCCAACACTCTAAGGAATGAAAACCGATGCTATCCAGCTGCTCTAACATCGGCAGCATATCTTCAATCGTCATTCTTGTAGCAATTAAAGACTGATGTGCATCTCTGAGAACAGTTTCGGTAATTCCAATTTTCTTTGCCATCGTATATCTACTCCTTATTTTAATGCAATTAACTCTGCATTCACTTCTACGGCATCGCCCTTATTGACTAAAATAGCATCCACCGTACCATCTTGCGTTGCGCAAATATCGTTTTCCATTTTCATGGCTTCCAATACGCAGAGCACATCGCCCTTTTTCACAGCGCTGCCGACACTAACCTTAATATCCAGAATCGTACCGGGCATCGGTGATTTTACGGTAACAGCACCCGCACTTGCACTTGCAGCAGGTGCTTGCGGCTGTGCCGGAGCAGCGGTTGCTGCAGCAGGAGCGGCTCCCGCTTCCTCAACGATTACATCATAAGTTTTTCCGTTGACAGTAATTTTGTAGTTTTTCATCCTAATATCCTCACTTTAATTATTTTTATCGTTATGGCAGCAATGCCCTTTCAAAATAACGGGCACTTTGCCGCAGTACTCTGTTTCGAGTTCTTCAAACCCCATGGTTTTTAATGTAGATGCAATAGCTTGTCCGACATCCTTTCGAATATGAAAAAGATAGCCGCT
>JAFWGH010000147.1 GCA_017512465.1 Clostridia bacterium | reverse complement strand
TCTTGAGATCACTGCTTCTAGAGATGCCGCATCGGTGCTGTTTATAAAGTCTGATTAAACAAAAGGATAGTCCCTTTCGCCGTTATGTTAACTCTTGATAATTGCCGGGGTCGGCAGGGTCTTCTTTTAAAACGGTTTTTCCGTCAAAAGAAATATAATACTTCATAATCATTGTAATGGAAAACTTTTCATCTTTATTCTTTTTGATTTCAGCGGCATCCACCTGCACATATTTTTCGCCCTTTATAATAAATGCCTGCTGCGAGACAACGAGCTTATGCGTACTATCCTCTTTCGTGGATGTAAAATCGGCAAGTTTAATGCCTAATTCTTCATCGGAAAACTCTTTGATTCTTTCAATGGCATCGCTATCATTTACCTCAGCGTCTTTAGTGGCATCTTTATCGGTAATTACCTGCGCCGATTCACCATGTCCCTCTGCCATTCCCTGCGGGGAATCCGGCTTGGGTGTGCCGTCTTCATAAGTATAGGATGCTTTCACATCATGATAGCTCTTTGCCATAACCACGCCGCCGACAATAAAAGCTACTGCCAATACTGCAGCTGCCACGATAATCATTATCTTTTGTGTTTTTGCAGGGTTCTCTTTCTCAAGCTGCGCGCTTTCGTTAATGGGTTCTTTTTTATTCTTTTCCATCGATTTTTACCTCTCTACTGTATGAAATGTCCGAGGAAGTATCCTCCTAATAAATAATGTTAAACAAATAATATAAATATTATAATCCTTATTGGAATAAAATTCAACTCACTTGAAAAATTTTTTACTTTCCGTTATTATTTAGTTAACATTTTTTATCATGAAGGACTAAGCGCATGAAAACGATTGCAAAAATATATACGGAATTTCCCGAAAAATTCGGAGTGCCGCGGCAAAGCGGCTTAGTGGAAGAATTAGAAGGCAAAATCATTTTTGAAAAGCCGTACCGCTTTAAAGAAGCCGTAAGAGGACTGGAGGAATTTTCTCACCTTTGGCTGATATGGGAATTTTCCGAAAATAAAGAGAAGCCTTTTTCTCCGACTGTCAGACCGCCGCGTTTAGGCGGCAATAAACGCTTAGGCGTTTTCGCCACGCGCTCTCCCTTTCGCCCGAACCGCTTAGGACTATCGAGTGTAAAAATCAAAAGCATTGATTTAAGCAGTGAGCAAGCACCGGTCATCACCGTAAGCGGTGCGGATTTGGTCAGCGGTACACCGATTTTAGATATCAAACCCTATGTTGAAAGCGATGTGCATGCCGATGCGGTATTCGGCTTCACCCAAAAGGTGCCGTTTCAAAAAACCACCGTTATCATTTCGGATGAGCTTTCCGCAAAAGCAGGGAAGCACCTTTCGGCGCTCAAAAAAGTGCTCGAAAACCGACCCGTTCCCGCCTATCAGCATGAACCGGAGCGTATCTACGGCATGGATTTTGCCGGAAAAAGCATTCGCTTTAAAATTGAAGACGATATCTTAACCGTTACAGATATATCTGATAATGCTTAGCAAAAAATGGTTGTCTCAACAAATGTTGAGACAACCATTTTTTCATTTTCATTATTCCTATTTGTCCGGCTTGTCGGCTTTCTTGTCGGCTTTCGGCAACGGCTTCGGCATCGGGCGCAGATCCGCTTTCGGTGCCTCTTTCTTTGCCGCATTATTATCTTTCGCGCCATCATCCTTTTTGGAATCGTTTCTAATGGAAACGCCGCCGTAATGATAATCGTATGCCTTATATCTGGACAAACCGATGGAAGAGAAGTTCGAGGAGTCGGTAATAATCGTACCCAAAATCTTACCATCCAAACGATTAATATCATCAATAATCTTTTGAATATCGCTGTACTCTGTACGGTTTTGACGCACGATGAAGAGTACACCATCCACCTTCGGTGCAAGAACGGTAGCATCCGTTACCACGCTTGCAGGCGGCGCATCAAAGAAGATGTAGTCATATACATTCTTAAGCTCTTTGATTAATTGCGACATGTTTCTCGATGCAATCAACTCGGACGGGTTCGGCGGAATAACGCCGGAGGGCATTAAGTACAGGTTCTTCGCCACTTCCTTGATACATGAGCCGACAGAATAGTGACCTGCCAATACACCGGAAAGACCCTTTGAGTTATCAATCTTAAAGTACTTATGCTGAATCGGCTTTCTAAGGTCAGAGTCCACAATAAGCACTTTTGCATTGGTTTTTGCCATAGTCATGGCAAGGTTTGCAACCGTGGTGGATTTACCGGCATCGGGTTCACAAGAGGTAATAACAACGGCTTTTGCGGAAGAATCCGTAATGGAGAAGGACATACTTGTTCTCGCATTTTTGTATGCCTCCGTGATGGCAAAGGGCGTTTGTGAGTTGATAATTGTGCGCCGCAAAGCCGCCGCATCGGAGCCTTTATGCCGCTTGTCTTTGGCACTGTTTGTAAACGATGGAATGGATGCCCACACCGGGATGCCGACAATTCTCTTAAATTCTTCTTCACTTTGTACGGTGTTATCAATCAATACTCTGAGCAATACAATGACGATAGCGGCAGCTACACCGGCTGCTGCGCCATATAGGGTATTGGTTTGTACATTCGGAGATATCGGGGATGCGGAAGCCCTTGCTTTACCGATAATTTCAACAGAGCCCGCTTTTACGACCCTTTGTAACACCTCGGGTGCAACCGAGCCGTACACATTACAAATCTCTGCAGAAAGCTCAGGGTCGGAACTTGTTGCACTGATTTTAATAACTTCGGTATCATCCACAGCATCAAAAGTCACCATGCCCGAAAGCTGTCCCGCACTGATTTTGGTATGCAGCTTGTTGGCAACCTGCTCTCTAACGGTTTGCTCCTTCAAAATAATGATGTACGTACGCGCCAATCTCGATGAGAAATTAATATCCGAAGCGGAATTGGTGCCAATGGAGTTGGAACTCAATACATATAAACTTAAATCAGAAGAATACATCGGCGTAATGAAATAGGTGGAGATGGCATATGCTGCCGCTGCACCCAAAAGCAGGAAAATGATCATCAATTTCCAGCCTTTTTTGAAAATATTCAATATTAACATTACGCTAATATTATCTTGAATTGAACCGGCTTTCTTTTCACTCATAGTTTTATATCCTTAGTCTATAATAAAAATAATATATTTATACTCAATCGGGAATTATTATAACACACTTTTTCTTATTAAGCAATACCAATATTGAATTACTTTTTCAAATTTCATGTCGGCGATGAAACCGGACCGAAAGCCCCTCTGCTTGAACGCTTATACCGATACCATTTGCGTCATGCACTTCGAAAAACCGAGTGAAACGGTAATTTAAGTGTCCCTTTGTTGTTATTTTTTTTGTGCTGTGATATAATGATTTTATTCAAGAACAACAAGGAGTTTACCATGGAAGTACAAACCATACTCGCAAAAACCGACCATACCTTACTGGCTCCCGATGCCACATGGGAGCAAATACGCCATGTGATTGATGACGGCATACGCTATCGCTGCGCAAGTGTATGTATTCCTGCTGCTTTTGTAAAACAGGCAAAAGCCTATGCCACAGGAAAGGTAAAAATATGCACTGTTATCGGCTTTCCGACAGGCTATTCCACCACGGCTGTCAAAGCGGCGGAAGCTGCCGATGCCGTACAAAACGGTGCGGATGAAATTGACATGGTCATCCACATCGGTGCGCTCAAAGACAAACGCTATGACGATGTTTTACAGGATATTCAAAGTGTCCGCGCCGCCTGTAAGGGAAAGGCTTTAAAGGTTATTATCGAAACCTGTCTGCTTAATGAAGAAGAAAAAATAAAAATGTGTGAAATTGTCAGCCGCAGCGGAGCCGATTATATCAAAACCAGCACCGGCTTTTCGGAAGGTGGCGCAACACATGAAGATATCATTTTGATGAAAAAACATGTTTCAAACGGCTTAAGAATCAAAGCTGCCGGCGGCATCGCCTCTTTGGAGGACGCCGAGCGCTTTATAGAGGAAGGTTCCGACAGGCTCGGCACCAGCCGCATTGTTAAAATAGTAAAGGAGATGAAATAAATGCTTACCGCTCACAACAGCGCCGTAGCGGGTGATTTTGCCGCAACCGTACTCATGCCCGGCGACCCGAAGCGCTCCAAATACATTGCCGAAACCTATTTGGAAAATGCCCGCTTGGTAAATGATGTCAGAGGTATTCAAGGCTATACGGGAAGCTATAAAGGCACTCCGGTGAGTGTGATGGCATCCGGCATGGGCATGCCCTCTATGGGTATTTATTCCTACGAATTATTCGCCTTTTATGATGTGCAAAACATCATCCGTGTCGGCTCTGCCGGCAGTATTCACCCTGCGGTGGCACTGCGCGACTTGGTGATTGGCATGGGCGCGAGCACAACCTCCGCTTTTGCACGACAGTACAACTTAGGCGGTGATTTCAGCGCCATTTGTTCCTATGATTTGTTGGAAGCATGCATGCACTGCACCGATACGCTCGGCTTACGTGCTAAAACGCATGTCGGCAACATTCTCTCCTCCGATGCTTTCTACGGTGAAACACCGGAACTGATACAAAGATGGAGCGATATGGGTCTGCTGGCAATTGAAATGGAAGCTGCAGCCTTATATATGAACGCTGCCAAGCTCGGTAAAAGAGCACTTACCATTTGCACTGTTTCCGACCACTTACTGAGGCACGAAGCGCTTTCGAGCGAGGAAAGGGAAAAAACCTTTGATGAAATGATGCGCTTAGCGCTTGAAACCGCGATAGCATTAGAATGCTAAATTCCAAATGCTAAATGCTAAATGAAATGTTGAATTGCTCTCCACCCTCCTAACTATCTAAAATCGGGTATGGGCAGAGCCCTTCCTCAACTTCACTCTCCACTCTCCACCCTCCTAACTTTTTATAACTATGAACTATAACCGTGTTTTCATCATTGTATTAGACTCTTGCGGCATCGGCGGTGCGCCGGATGCCGCCGCCTTTGGTGATGAGGGCTCCAACACGCTTGTTTCCTGTTCACGCTCGCCGTATTTTGATTTAAAGAATTTACAGCGGCACGGACTGTTTAATATTGATGCGCGGCCTTTGCCCTCTGTCGAGGCACCGCTGTCTGCCTATGCCCGCTTAAGCGAGCACAGTGCCGGCAAGGATACCACAATAGGGCATTGGGAAATTGCGGGACTCATTTCCGAAAAGCCGCTGCCGACCTATCCGCAGGGCTTTCCCGCCGAGATCATAGAGGCTTTTGAAAAAGCCACCGGAAGAGGTACGCTTTGCAACAAGCCTTACAGCGGCACGGCAGTGATTGCGGATTACGGCGCCGCACAGGAAAAAAGCGGCAAATGGATTGTTTACACCTCGGCAGATTCGGTATTCCAAATTGCGGCGAATACCGCTGTGATTCCACTTGAAGAGTTGTATGCCGCATGTGAAAAAGCAAGGAAGATACTGCAAGGCAAGCATGGTGTCGGCAGAGTGATTGCCCGCCCCTTCCGGGGAGAAAACGGCAGCTATCGCCGCACGGCGGACAGGCGGGATTTTTCTTTGGAGCCGCAAGGCACCACCATGTTGGATTTGCTGTATGAGCACGGTTTAGACAGCATTTCCATCGGTAAAATATATGATATATTTTCCCACCGCGGCATCACGGAATTTACACTTACGCACTCCAACAAGGAAGGCATGCGGGTGAGCGAACAGATGCTAAAAAAAGACTTTCACGGTCTTTGTTTTATCAATCTTGTGGACTTTGACATGCTCTACGGTCACCGCAATGATATAGACGGGTATGCAAAAGCGCTCGCGGAATTTGACACGTGGCTGCCGCAGTTCACCGCCGGCATGCGCGAGAACGATATTCTGTTTATCACGGCAGACCACGGCTGCGACCCCGCCACGCCGAGCACGGACCATTCCAGAGAACAGGTGCCGCTGTTGGTAATCGGCAAACAGGTGAAACCCGGCAATCTCGGCACCTATCCCGCTTTTAGTGTAATTGCCAAAACCATTTTGGATAATTTCGGCATCGCCAATGCCATACAGGCACAAAGCTTGTTGCCGAAAATTCTATAATCACGGGAGAGTAACATGAATCATGTTTTATTGGAACGCGCATTAAGCGTTTTGCCCAACGCCTATGCCCCCTACTCCGATTTTTGCGTTGCTGCCGCACTTGAATGTGCAGACGGCAGCATTTTCACCGGCGTAAATATGGAAAATGCCTCTTACGGTGCCACTTTGTGTGCCGAAAGAAACGCTTTTGCCGCGGCAATCGGCACGGGAAAATGCCGCTTTGTGCGCATGCTTATCATTGGCGGAAAACAGGGAAAAATTGAGCATTTTTGCCCGCCCTGCGGCATTTGCAGACAAGTGATGCGCGAGTGCTGTGAGGATGATTTCGAAATTGTTTTATATGATGGCAAGGCTTTTAAAAATTATACATTAGCACAACTTCTACCGAAAGGATTTTCACTATGAACATTACCGAAATTATTGAAAAAAAGAAAAAAGGTGCCGCATTAAATAAAAAAGAGATTGCTTTTTTTATTGACGGTGTCTGCAACGGCGATATTCCCGACTACCAAATCAGTGCGCTGTTAATGGCGATTTGCCTAAAAGGCATGAATCGGGAAGAAACGGTAAACTTAACCGAAAAAATGGCGCACAGCGGCGATACGCTGGATTTAAGCGGCCTTTCCCCCACTGCCGACAAACACTCAACCGGCGGTGTGGGTGATAAAACCTCGCTTGTCGTAGCGCCCATTGCAGCCGCTTGCGGTGTCAATATTGCCAAAATGAGCGGCAGAGGTCTCGGCCATACCGGCGGCACGGTGGATAAATTAGAGAGTATTCCCGGTTTTCAAACCGAATTAAGCGAAGCGGACTTTTTAAAGCAAGTAAAAGCAATCGGCATTGCCATGATAGCGCAATCCGAAAGCATGGTGCCGGCGGATAAAATCCTCTATGCACTGCGCGATGTCACCGCCACCATCGATTCCATACCCTTAATTGCCTCCTCTATTATGAGTAAAAAGCTTGCGGCGGGTGCGGATATTATTGAATTGGATGTCAAAACCGGGTCGGGTGCTTTCATGAAAACCAAAGTACAGGCAATAGCGCTTGCAAGAGAAATGGTCGCTATCGGCAAAGCCCACGGCAAGCGTACCGCTGCACTGATAACGGATATGCATGACCCCTTAGGCACCAACATCGGCAACAACCTTGAAGTAAAAGAGGCGTTGAGTGTGTTGCGCGGAGAAGGGGCAGCCGATATTCGGGAATTATGCCTGAATCTCGCAACAAACATCATTGCACTTGCCAAATCCATTCCCGCACAGCAGGCACGCCTGCTTGCTTTAGAAGCAATTGACAGCGGTGCCGCGCTTACGAAATTTCGCCAAATGGTTGCCGCACAAGGCGGCGATGTGCGCTATATTGACCATCCCGAATTGTTTGAAAAAGCCGCCTATAGCCGCACAGTATGTGCACCGCAAAGCGGTTTTCTCACCAAAATGGACACGGCGCTTATCGGTAATACCGCCGCTCTTTTAGGTGCGGGCAGGCAGAAAAAAGGTGATGCGATTGATTTTACAGCGGGCATCATCGTGCACAAAAAAACAGGCGATGCGTTCAAAAAAGGCGAGGCGCTCGCCACATTATATACCAACAAAAAAGACATCTTGACGCAAGCCGAACAGCAATATTTAAGTGCTCTGCGTTTCGGCGCAAAAGCACCGCGCTATCATCAACTGATTAAAGAAGGTATTATATGATACTCAACGAAAGAAACTATCGCAACAACCGCTTATATGAAAAAACACTGCCGCAGGGCATGTTAAACGGACAGGGTATCGGAGCGCTCAAACGCTACCGATACGGGCTGTTTTCCTTCGGCTGGTGCGGCTGTGAAATTATTGCGAGTTATAATTTGTTAAAAATGTACGGAAAGCCGCAAAAGCTATGCGATATCAGCCGAGAAATCTATCCTTACGGTCATATACTCTGCGGCTTTTTCGGCACGAATGTCTACACCCTTGCCTATTACTACAAAAAACACCGCATTCCGGTCAAAACATTGTATAAAAAGAAAGATTTCTTGCGCCTTGCGCCGCGAGGGAAATACGGTGTTATCAGCTTTTGGACCGGAAAGGTCATGGCAAGCTCCATTCACACGGTTGCGTACCGTGTGGAAGAAAACGGCAGCATTTTGGTTTATAACCGCTATAACAATACCGATAAAGTGTATACCTTTGAAAGTATCGAAGAAGCCATCGGCAGCTACGTTTTTATTGTGGCAAACATTTTATAAGTTTTGAAAAACACAAATTAAGAGCATGCAACAAAAACCGACAAAGGACAATAAAATACTGCGATTCTTGGGGTTTGATGCTGATTTTAAATCGGCAATTCCCTCCATGATAAACTATAACTGGGCTGTATTTTTGGCAAACGGTTCTTTTTATATTATCGGCTTATTTCTCATTCCTTTTTTAACAAAAGTGGAAGGACTTTCCCCTGCGCAAGCAGGCGTTGTGGCGCTGTGTGCAAAGCTGTGTGATGCCGTAACCGACCCGATTATGGGCATTATCACCGACCGCACACGCTCACGCTTCGGCAGGCATCGCCCGTGGCTGCTTACCGGCTTGATTCCGGTGATGATTACCTACTTCGGCATGTGGTATTCCTTTGGCATTTCCAATGCGCACAACAGCATCAAAATGGTCTATTTTACCGGTATGTATATGCTGTTTTCCACCGCCTATACCATTGTTATTGTGCCCCACACGGCTATGCTGCCGACACTCGCACCCAAATACAATTTGCGCACCCAGTATAACTCGGTCAAAACCGTTATTGATGCCATCGGTACGGAAGGCTCATTTATTATTGCAACCCTGATATTAAGCTATACGGCAAAGGAAGGTAAATCTGTTTTTTCCAATGCGCTCGCCGCTTTCGGCAACACGCCGCAATTTGACCCATCTTTTAAAAACAGGTTTATGATTATGGGATTGGTGCTGTGCCTGTTCTTTTCCCTGCCGCTGCTCGCCACTTTTTTCGGCACAAAGGAGCCCGACAGCAGGCACGAAAGCTTCCCGCCGTTTTCTTTTCGTGAGTTTATCAGAGAATACAAGTCCATTTGGTCATCCAGGGCATTCAAGCAATACTTCGCACTTTCGCTGTTTAACTGCCTTTCCATCTCTTTTATTTCCAATACCTCTTACTATTTTTTGGATAATGTGGCAGGCATGGTATCCCTTTACGCAATTACCACCATTATTGCGCAAGCGGGTGAAGTGGCAGGTTTTCCGATTAATTACGCCATCAGTATCAATTTAAATAAACAGGCGCCGGCAAAAATCGAATTGCCCTTTATTGTGCTTGCGCTCTTATTGAGCTTCTTTGTGCATAAAGGCTCACCGACCTTCATTATTATTCTTGTCTACATTTTCTATAATTTCGGTATTGCGAGTGTCAACACCGTTCCCACCAATATTTTTCCCGATATCACGGATGTGGATGAAATGATTTCGGGCGAGCGCCGCGAGGGAAAAATCGCAACATTTTCAACGCTCATTAAAAAAACCGTGAGCGGTGTTTCCGCCGCACTGACCGGCTTTATTCTGAGCTTGTTCGGCTTTGAACCCAATGCTGCCGAAAATACAGCCAAAGCCATTTTCGGCGTGCGCTTAACCTATGCGATACTGCCCATACTCTTTATTTGCGGCTCCATGATTGCGGCATACAAGTATAAAATGAGCAAAGAAGAACACGCGCTGATTGTGCGCGCGATCAAAGAGAAAAAAGAAAAAGGCTTTGTCACCCTCAGCGATGCGGAAAAAGCCACTTGCTCCCAAATCGCCGGACACGATTTTGAAGATATGTGGATTGGTAAGCCCGACGAGAGTCGAGAAGAAAGTCAATAATCCCAATAAAAATACACGAAAGCGCTTAGGTCACCCTCGAGGGTGACCTTTTTTCTTTTTCTGTAAAGTGAAAACTTTTTACACCAATATTTGGTGGATAAGAGCGAATTTTCCAAACTTTTCCAACAATATCTATTGCTTTTTTAATATTATAATGCTATAATAAATAAGTATATTATAGAATGAAGGGAAGTGCACCCATGAACAATGAAATACTCAGTGTAGGCATTGACATCGGCACTTCCACCACACAAGTTATTTTCAGCAAAATCTCGATAGAAAATACTGCAGGCTTCTTTTCCGTGCCGCATATTTCCATTACCGATAAAGAAGTTATCTACAAAAGTGATATTTATATCACACCTTTAATTAACTCTTATTTGATTGACGGCGACAAGGTGCGCGATATTGTGGCGGCGGAATTTGAAAAAGCCGGCTTTTCTCCGGCAGATACCCAAACCGGAGCCGTTATCATTACCGGCGAAAGCGCGCGCAAGGAAAACAGCGCCGTGGTGCTCAAAAAGCTATCCTCCTTTGCCGGTGAGTTTGTTGTCTCTACCGCAGGTCCGGATTTGGAAAGCGTGATTGCCGGTAAGGGCAGCGGCGCACAGAGCTATTCGGAAGACAATGCCTGCGTGGCAGTCAATTTGGATATCGGCGGCGGCACCACCAATATTGTGGTGTTTGATTGCGGCAAAGTGGTCGCAAAGGGCTGCTTGGATATCGGCGGCAGGCTCGTAAAGGTAGATAAAAGCTACAATGTCTCCTATGTCAGCCCCACGGCAAAGAAGATTTCCGACAAGCTCTCCCTCGGATTGGAAGAAGGCAGAACCACAAGCGAGCAGGCACTGAATGCCCTGTGTGCGGAAATGGTCAATTTGACCGAACAGGCACTGGGTGTTTATGATAAAAGTCCGCTTGCCGAAAGCGTGGTAACGGCAGGCAGCACCCCGTTAGTGATTGAAAAGCCGATTCGTGCCGTTTGCTTTTCGGGCGGCGTGGCGGATTGCATTTATAATTCGGACAGAGAGCCGCTCGCTTACGGCGATATCGGTGTGCATTTAGGCAAGGCGTTTCGTCAGGGAAGGCTGTACAGCGATTACACCTTAATCCGCGCAAAAGAAACCATTCGCGCCACCGTAGTCGGCGCCGGAACGTATACCACCTCTATTTCCGGCAGCACCATTTCCTACGCCGAGCGGATTTTACCGATAAAAAATGCACCGGTACTAAAGCTGACACGGGAAGAACAGCAAAAGCTGTTTGACGGCGATGTGCCGTTTTTAAAGCAGAAGCTGAATTGGTTTATGGAGCAAAGCGATACCGAGCGCGTTGTACTTTCTTTTGAGGGAGAAAGAAATCCTTCCTATCTTGCGACCAAGCGCTGCGCATCGTGTATCGGCACGGCGCTTCATGAAACCCTTGCCCCGGGTGAGCCGATGCTCATCGTTACCGAGTGTGACATCGCCAAGGCGCTCGGGCAGGCAATCAATGCGGATTTTGGCGAAAAAAGAGACATTATTTGTGTAGATTCCATCGATGTGGAGGACGGTGACTTTGTCGATCTCGGCAAACCGTTGATGGACGGACTGGTTATACCGGTAGTCGTAAAAACATTGATATTCGGATAAAATGATAGAATATAGACGGAGGCTTTTACCTTGAGATTAAAAACGGTCATTTTAGGCAAAACCTATGAATTTAAAGATGTAAAGGATGTTCTTGCAAAGGCGAACGAAGAAAAGAGCGGCGATATTCTCGCCGGCGTCGCCGCCGAGAGCGATTCCGAGCGCATTGCGGCAAAAGAAGTGCTTTCCAATCTTCTTGTCAGCGATTTGCGTGAAAATCCCGTTGTGCCGTATGAAGAAGATGATGTTACCCGCCTCAATCAAGATTCCTTAAACGAAAAGATTTACGGTGAGATTAAAGGCTGGACCATGGCACAGTTAAGAGAATACATCTTGGATTTGCACACCACCGAGGCAGATATTCGCCGCCTGTCCAGAGGCTTAACGAGCGAAACGGTTGCCGGCGTGTGTAAATTAATGAGCAATCTTGATTTGATTTACGGTGCCAACAAAGTGCGTGTGACCGCTCACTGCAACACCACTATCGGCAAGCGCGGTTGCCTTTCCACAAGATTGCAGCCCAACCACACCACCGATAATCCGGATGGTATTACCGCATCTTTATTTGAAGGCCTCAGTTACGGCTGCGGCGATGCGCTGCTCGGGTTAAATCCCGTAAATGATACGATTGCATCTTTAAGCGAAGTTTTAAAGCGCTTTGATGAAGTGAAAAATGAATTTGAAATCCCCACACAAATTTGTGTGTTAGGTCATATTACCACCCAAATTGAAGCGGTCAAGCGCGGTGCTCCCTGTGATATGATTTTCCAATCCATCGCAGGCTCGCAAAAGGGTAATGAGGCATTCGGCTTTACAACGGATATTGTCCGTGAGGCAAGACAGCTCATGCTCACCGAAGGCACGGCAACCGGTCCGAATGTGATGTATTTTGAAACCGGTCAGGGCTCTGAACTTTCCAGTGATGCGCACTTCGGTGCCGACCAGGTCACCATGGAAGCGAGATGCTACGGCTTTGCCAGAGAATTTAAGCCTTTCATGGTCAACACGGTGGTCGGTTTCATCGGCCCCGAATACCTGTATGATTCCAGGCAGGTCATCCGCGCCGGTCTTGAAGACCACTTTATGGGCAAGCTGTCCGGTATTCCGATGGGATGTGACTGCTGTTACACCAACCACATGATGGCAGACCAAAACGATATTGAAAACCTGTCGCTGTTACTTGCCTCTTGCGGTATCAACTACATTTTAGGTGTGCCAACAAGTGATGATGTTATGTTAAACTATCAAACCAATGCCTATCACGATACAGCGGCACTGCGCGAAATCTTAAATCTCAGACCGATTAAAGAATTTGAAGAGTGGCTTGAAAAAATGGGACTGTATGAAAACGGCAGACTGACCGACAGAGCCGGCGACCCGACCGTTTTCTTAAAGCACTGATACCGGGGCAAAAAAGCCCGAATCCTACCCACGAATTTTTTACCGAGGTAAAGATATGAACAATAACCAAATTGAAAGCATTGTACAGGCTGTCATGGCACAGCTTGGCGCGAGCGGTGAAAGCATCAATGAAACGCAGGTGGTACAAGCGGTACAAAAAACAGCTGCCGCCGACAATACCTCCTTTGCCGACATTGAGGATATTGCCTCTCCCGAGGTTAAGCACCGCCCCTTACTCGACAACCCGGCCGACCCGGACGGATTGCAAAGGATGCTCGCCAAAACACCGGCAAGAATCGGTGTGGGCAAAGCCGGCGCAAGGCTGAAAACAAAAACCCAGCTCGCTCTCAGAGCAGACCATGCCGCAGCGCGTGACTCGGTTTTTGCGGATGTTGACGAGGGATTGATTGAAAGAATGAATCTCTTTGCCGTACAGACCTGCTGCCATGACCGTAACGAACACTTAACCCGCCCCGATTTGGGCAGAAAATTCAGTGATGAAACCGCAGCGCAAATCACCTCTCACTGCACGGCACATCCCGATGTGCAATTCATTGTTTCGGACGGCTTGAGTTCGAAAGCGATTGAAGCGAATATCGAAAATGTGCTTCCCGCCGTGATAGATGGTGTGAAAGCACTCGGCTACAGTGTCGGCACACCCTTCTTTGTCAAATTCGGCAGAGTGGGATGCATGGACCATGCCGGTGAACTGCTGGATTCAAAAGTAACCTGTATTTTGATCGGTGAAAGACCCGGTTTGGGTACTGCGGAGAGCATGAGCGCCTACATCACCTACGGCTCTAAGGTCGGCATGAGTGAGAGCTTGCGCACCGTGGTTTCCAATATCCATTCCGGCGGCATTACCCCTGTTGAAGCAGGCGCTTACCTTGCCGAGGTCATTGACATGATAATGAAAAACAAGGCAAGCGGCGTCAATTTGAAGAAATAAGGAAAACATATGCGTGGCGATAAAATAAAAACAAGCATACTCAGTGTGCAAATCATTCCGAATGCGGATGCGGCGCTGCTTAAAGCGCTCGGTGCACCGGAGGGGATACATTCGCTGGGCATCATTACCACGGATTGTGACGATGTATCTTACGCGGCGCTGGATGAAGCGACAAAAAAAGCACAGTGTCTGGTGGTATATGCCAGGAGCATGTATGCCGGCAGCGGCAATGCTTCCACCGCTTATGCGGGCGAATTTATCGGTATCTTAGGTTCACCCGACCCGGCAGAGGTAAAAAGCGGCGTGAGCGCAGCGGTGTCGTTTATAGAAAATGATGCTGCATTTATCAGCGCAAATGCGGATGATTCGGTGGTGTACTTCGCACAGTGCATTTCCCGCACCGGCTCCTACCTTTCCGCACAAGCTGAAGTGCCGGAGGGCACGGCGATGGCGTATCTCATCGCACCGCCGAATGAAGCTATCTGCGGTATGGATGCAGCGCTCAAAGCGGCGGATGTAGAGCTGAAGGTAACCTATGCGCCCCCGAGTGAAACCAACTTTGCAGGCGGTCTGCTCACGGGTGACCAGGCGGCGTGCAAAGCAGCATGTGAAGCTTTCGGAGAAAGAATTTGCAAACTGTGCGATAACCCGATTGATTATTAGAAATCTTACAGGCAAAGCGCCTGTATACTATATAAAACATTACAATCATTAAATATAGAGGAGACAGAACAATGGCTTTAGACAGAGATTTACAATCGATTCAAGAAGTAAGAGATTTAATCGCAAAAGCAAAAGAAGCACAAAAAGTGCTTGCCACTTATTCACAAGATAAGGTGGATAAGATTATTTGCGAAATCGCGACTGCCTGTGCCGGTGAAGCGGAACGCCTTGCAAAAATGGCGGTGGAAGAAACCGGATTCGGCGTATGGCAGGACAAGGTGCTCAAAAACCTTTTGGGCAGCACCATCACTTACGAGTATTGTAAGGACATGAAAACAGTCGGTATTATCAATGAATGTGAGGAGTGCGGCTTAATCGAAGTCGGCGTGCCGATGGGTATTGTTGCAGCGCTCATCCCCTCAACGAACCCGACCTCCACCGCGATGTATAAATCCATCATTTCCATTAAAGCCGGTAACGCGATTGTTATCAGCCCGCACCCGAATGCAAAGGGTTGTATTTTGGAAACGGTAAAAATCATCCGCGATGCCATTACCAGAGCCGGTGCACCGGCAGACATTGTTCAGTCTATTTCTCTTACAACGATTGATGCAACCAACGCACTCTTAAAGAGCCGTGATATCGGTGTGATTCTCGCAACGGGCGGCGAAGCCATGGTAAGAGCGGCTTACTCTTCCGGCAATCCCGCTATCGGCGTAGGTCCCGGTAACGGTCCCGCATATATCGAAAGAACAGCGGATATTCCGCTTGCCGTGAAGCGCATTTTTGATTCCAAGACCTTTGATAACGGTACAATTTGTGCTTCCGAGCAGAGCATTGTAACCGAAAAATGCATTAAGGACAAGGTTGTGGAGGAAGTCAGAAAACAGGGCGGTTATTTCCTAAATGCCGATGAAACCAAAAAGCTCTCCGGCTTTATCCTGCGTGCAAACGGCACCATGAATCCGAAAATTGTCGGTAAGAGCGCCAAAGTTATTGCGGATATGGCGGGCTTCTCTATTCCGGAAGGCACAAGGGTACTGGTCTCCGAGCAAACCACTGTTGCAAAGGATAATCCTTACTCCAGAGAAAAGCTGTGCCCGATTTTGGCATTCTACACAGAGCCTTCTTGGGAGGCGGCATGCGAAAGATGTATGCAAATTCTCTATAATGAGGGTGTCGGTCACACCATGACCATTCACTCACAAGATAAAAACATTATTCGTGAATTTGCGCTCAAAAAGCCGGTTTCGAGACTGCTTGTCAACACACCCGGCGCATTGGGCGGCACCGGTGCCACAACCGGTCTTGCACCCGCTCTTACACTCGGCTGCGGCGCAGTCGGCGGCAGCGCAACGAGCGATAACATTACCCCGTTAAACTTAATCAATATCCGCCGTGTGGCATTCGGTATTAAAGAGCTTGAGGAAGTCAGAGGCGCAGCCCCGGCTCCGGCAAAAACTTCCGGTTACACGCCGACTCCCTCCGGCAGCACTTTCACAGCGCGTGATGATGTTTACGGCGCACATTTCAATGAGCAAATCAACGCCGGCTATGATGAAATCGTCAAACAGTCCCGCGTGCACTCTAAAAAGCCTTGTGCCGTACCGGCGCCGAAAGCTTTTGTGAGCACAGCGGCAAACCCCGCTTCCACCGGCTCGAATGTATCTTCTTCCGATGTGGAAGCCATTACAAAAGAAATTTTAAAACGATTGGGAAACTAAGCGCAATATAATTTGCGAAAAGAAAAACTACGGTTGTCGAGGCATACGGGTAACCGATGTCTATAAGATAAAATAAAAAACTTTTTTAGGAGGAAAATCTCATGGCAACATTACAAGCACTTGGAATGGTAGAAACAAAAGGTTTGGTCGGCTCCATCGAAGCAGCCGATGCAATGGTTAAGGCAGCTAACGTAAACCTTATCGGTAAGGTTCACGTCGGCGGCGGTCTTGTTACCGTTATGGTCAGAGGTGATGTAGGTGCTGTTAAGGCAGCTACCGATGCAGGCGCTGCAGCCGCTTCTAAAGTCGGCGAGCTCGTTTCTGTTCACGTTATTCCTCGTCCCCACGGTGAAGTGGAGTACATCCTTCCCTCACTCGATAATTGTGACAAGAACTAAGTTACAGCAAAAATAATTGAGAGCATCGCATGCTCACAAGGCTGAATTTCTAAAAGAGTTTCAGTCTGTTAGTGCCTACCTAAAATGAGTATATAGTCGTTTTGTACACCGTACTTTCGACAGAAAGGAGTTGCAATGGGTCGTAAAATACTGACCGAAGCCGAGCTGCGTTCCGGCACTGTCAGGCGTGAAGGCAATCGTATTTTTGTCTCCCCCGACACCTTCGTGACGGAACTTGCAAAAGAATATCTCTTTACGCATGCGCTGGAGCTTGTGAAAACCAATACCATTCCCGCAAGCTCTTCCGGCGGCAGTTTCGGAAAAGGCGTGATGAGTTATACACCCATTGCCTCCAAAGGCACTGCCAAATATCAGGACTACCGCACCGGCAAAGGCTATGCCGAGAAGCCGGAGCATATGACACATTTAAGAGGCAACTTACTGGTTGCAAAAAATGATGCGCGCATCCTGTTTCGCGGCAAGCTTGACTCATTAGAGGCGCTGATTATGCAAACACAGATTACGGCGGAAGAATGCGGCTACCCTGCAATTGCAGGCGAGTTAGACGAAGTAATGGACTTTGTACAGCACATTCTTGCGTGTGAAGTTAAGGACGAACCTTTACCGGAAATATCCATTTTCGGTATGGATTCCGCTGCGTTGCGCTATGCCTCTCACCATTTGACTGAGGTATTCGGCATACAGCATTCGGTTCCCCATTACTCGATGGGTAAAATCTGCGTGGCACTCAACACACTGCGCGCCTTCATTCGAGAAACGGAGCTGGCGGCTGCCGCCGCATTTACAGACGGTGCAACGGTTACGCGTCCCGATATCATAGAGGCGCTCAACCGCCTTTCAAGCTGTGTTTATATCATATTTTGTAAAAAAGTTTCAGGAAAGTACGATTAGCTATGAATGAACAAGAAATCAGAAGCATTGTCGAGAAAGTGCTCTCACAAGTAGGCGAAAGCAAAACCCCTATTCCGATAGAGGCCTCGGCAAGGCATGTGCACCTGAGCCAAGAAGCTGTGGAGCTGCTCTTCGGTAAGGGCGCACGCTTAACCAAAAAAAGAGATTTGTCACAACCCGGTGAATTTTTGAGTGAACAGCGCTTAAAGCTCGTTACCGCCAAAGGTGAACTGGTCAACGTTGCGGTTTTAGGCCCTGAAAGAAAAGCGGTACAAGTGGAGCTTTCCATGACAGATTGCCGCTCTCTGGGTATCAACGCACCGGTCAACCTCTCCGGCGATTTGTCCGGCGCAGGCGATGTGTTGCTGGTCAGTCCCCAAGCGTGCTTAAATGCAAAGGGTTCTGTTATTGTAGCTCAAAATCACATTCACATGACCCCCTCCGATGCCGCTTATTACGGTGTGCGTGACGGTCAAAGCGTTAAAGTCACTGCAAATACCTCCCGCCCTGTCACATTTGATAATGTGATTATTCGCGTGAGTGAAAAATTTGCACTTGCTATGCATATTGACTTTGATGAAGCCAATGCCTGCTGCTTGGGTAAAGCAGATACGGGCAACATTATTTCATAATATTTTCGAGAATTTTGCGTTTTTTCGGTTTCATAAACCGTATACAGTCAGAATGTTGTTCTAAAATACATCTAATAGGGAAACACAATGAGTGATATATCTTATGATGCTTTAGTCGAGCTGATTACCAAAGAGGTCATCAAACGCTTGGCAGAACAAAACTTAACATCTGCCCCGCAATCCGACACAAAGCCCGCCGCTCTGTTGAGCGGTGAAGCAAAGGCAGTTCCCGCTTTTGCCAAAGAGCGCTTTTCTTTTGCGGACATCAGCACCTACGAAGGCGATATAGAGCCCTTCGAGGCTGTGTTCATTGCGCGCATTTCTTTTACCGAGCTTGCGGATATTGCACAGGGTAAAGATGCGAGTAAGCTCTCTTGTGCCGTAACCAATGCGATTTTAAGCGGTAAAGAAGTGTACTTGCTCGAAACGGGGCTGCCCTATAAAAAGTACAAGCGCACGGTGAATAACCGCAATTTTTACAATATGCTCGAAGGGTATGTGAATACCCTGCGCACCTTTGGCGTGAAAGTGGTTAAGGAGCAGTGGCAGGGCAACAACTTAGAGCGCAGTGCCATTGAGGACAATACCGCCGATAAACTCATTACCGAGCGCACGGCGAAGGAGCTCGTGGAAGCATGCACGGATGGCGTGGTTCATCTGCGCTGCGGCACAGTGATTACCCCCTCGGCAAAAGATATATTCAATCACTCTCAAATAAAAGTAGAATTTGTTGATTAGGAGAACCCCCTATGATCATTTGTAAAGTAAAGGGCCATGTTTGGGCCACGAAAAAAGAAGATACGCTTACCGGCTTAAAGCTGATGGTCGTACAGGAATTGAAAGACGGCAGAGCTGTCGGCGGTGATTTTGTGGCTGCCGATGTTGTCAGTGCCGGCGTGGGAGACAGAGTGTTGGTTGTCAACGGCTCTACTGCCAGACGCGCGCTGGGCAGAGATGAAATTGCGATTGATTCCACTATCGTAGGCGTAATTGACTCGCTGGAAGTCGATAGAGAAAAAGCACAAAGCAAATAAACTTATCCAAAATACGCCGAGTGCGCGGCATATATGCCGCCTTCGTCCGACAGGGTAAAGCCTCTACGCTCGGCGAATGATATAAGCAGGTGAAAAAATGAGTTTAACCGATAAAATTTTTAATGCCGGCATTGTCGGCTGCGGCGGTGCAGGATTTCCTACCCATGTTAAATACAATGCAAAACCGGAGCATTTAATTATCAATGCTGCCGAGTGTGAGCCTTTGCTCAGAACCGACAGATATGTGATGTGCAATTTTGCACCGGAAATTATAGCCGGGTGTGAAGCGGCATTGAAACATTTAGGCGCAAAGGACTGCACCATTGCGCTCAAAGAGCCCTATGTGGAAGAAATTGCGGCACTCAAAAAAGCGATTAAAGCAAAAAAGAGCAAGGTAAAATTACATACCTTCCCTTCCTTCTATCCTGCCGGCGATGAGCAGGTCATGGTATATGAAGTGACCGGGAAAGTGGTACCTCCGGCAGCCATTCCGCTTGAAGTCGGCTGTGTGGTATCCAATGTTGCCACCATCCTTGCCATCAATGATGCCGTATCGGATAAACCGTTTACACATAAATATTTAACCATGACCGGCGAGGTGGCTAACCCCACGGTTTTACATGTGCCGCTCGGCACCTCCTTTGCCGATTGCCTCGCACAGGCAGGCGGCGCAAATATTGAAGATTATTTTGTTATTTCCGGCGGACCGATGATGGGTAAACCTCTCACCAAGGAGCAGGCACTTGCCACCACGGTTACCAAAACCACCTCCGGCTACATTTTGCTGCCGAAGGATTCCAGATTACCCAGCCTGCACCAAACACCGGTGGAGCATACCATTAATCGCGCAAAGGCGGCGTGCATTCAGTGCACCTATTGCACAGAGCTGTGCCCGCGCCACATGCTCGGACATCCTATTCAGCCGCATAAGATGATGCGCAAAATTGCCTGCGGCTCGGTGGAAGGCATGATTGATGACCCCGAAGCACTCAATGCACTGTTATGCTGTGAGTGCGGTGTATGCGAGCTCTTCGCCTGCCCGATGGGACTGCAGCCGAGAAAAGTCAATTCTTTGGTCAAGCAGGAGTTAGGCAAGCGCGGGATTCGCTATCCCAAGCAGGATATGGAATATACGGCGAATGCCAACAGAGAATACAGAAAAATCCCGACCAAGCGCGCCGCAAACCGCGCCGGTGCCGGAAAATACTACGATTATCAAATTAAAACATGTATACAATATGAGCCAAACACGGTTGCGATATCCCTCAGACAGCATATCGGTGCGCCGAGTGAAGCGGTTGTCAGTGTGGGAGATACCGTCAGCTGCGGGCAGCTGATTGCAAAGTGTCCCGACGGCAGCTTAGGTGCCAATATTCACGCTTCCATAAACGGTACCGTGACCGCAATTGACAATATGTCAATTGTGATAAATAAGAAATAAAAAAGAAGAAAGAAGAATGGAGCAGCGTACACTCGAGTGCACTTAATGATAAAGATTCACCGCGCTCGAAATGACAGAAGATTTCATCTTCATCCTATTTTGTCATTTCGACCGAAGCGGAGAAATCTTAAAAATGCGAGGCAAAGCCTCGCCACCACCACTCCACACTTCACTCTCCACACTCCAAACTATTTAAGGTGAACGATTATGTATGAAACAATAGGATTTTTAGAATTAAACAGTATTGCAAAGGGCGTAGAAGCGGCAGATGCCATTTTGAAAGCTGCCGAAACGGATTTATTATTTGCAAGAGCAGGCTGCCCCGGTAAATATTATATCCTGTTTACCGGCGATGTGGCGGCTGTTAAGGCTTCTTTGGAAGCCGGTGCCGCTGTCGGCGGTGATCACACCATTGATTCGTGTGTCATTCCGCGTGTGCACCCGCAGGTCATTGCCGCTATCAACAGCGCGGTAACACCGTTGCCGACCAACGCGGTGGGCGTGATGGAGTTTTTCAGCGTTACGGCTGCCGTTTATGCATCCGATGCCGCGGTAAAAGCTGCAGAGGTAGATTTAATGGATGTCAGACTCGGTACCGGTATCGGCGGCAAGAGCTTTGTGGTGCTCACGGGTGAAGTCGCTGCCGTGAAAGCCTCGATTGATGCCGGTGTAAGATGCAAAAATGCGGAAGGCATGGTCGTTTCCGAGGTTGTTATTCCGAATCCCAGACCGGAGATTTTTGATGCATTGATGTAATCAATGCATCAAAAAATGAAGAATAAAGAATGTAGACGGCGCGTTGCGCCTAAGGAGAGCAGCGATAACGAAGTATTGGTTCATTTTGTCTGCTTTCACTCACCTTAACAATTTAAAAATGCACCAATACGCAGAGTATTCCCACATTTTAAAATTGCCAATCTGAGCAAAATCAGGCAAAATTAACTGCT
>JAFWGH010000011.1 GCA_017512465.1 Clostridia bacterium | reverse complement strand
TTTGCAGTTTCTATTTAGGCGATTTGTTCTTAAATTAGGCAAAAAGCACAGGAATACTCTGCGTATTGCGCGCATTTTTAACGACATTTAAGGGCAAATCGGCAAATAGAAACCGGGTTCGTGCGTGATTGCTATGCCATAGCAAAAAGGGGGTGAAAGCATGAAACAATTCTTTACACAAAAACTCAAAGGCATCCATATCGGTATTGCCGCTGTACTCACACTCATAATGCTCGGTATTATGGATATTGTTACCCTCCCCGCTATTGCCAACGCGGCAGGCGGTATACCGGCATTTGATTTGCAAACCTTCGGCTACTCCAAAGAAACCGCCATGCAGTTTTTGCAGGCTTTGAGTGCTGACGGCAGAGCTTTATTTTTACATGTGCAGCTGCCGCTCGATTTCGCGTTTGCCTTTGTTTACACCTTTTTATTCCTCGCTTTATTTTACCGCCTGCATCCGCTCGGCAGCAAGTTGATATTCCTGCCTGTGCTACTGTTTGTACTCGATTTGGCGGAAAACACACTCTCGGTGCTGTTTTTAAAGCTCGATACCATTCCCGATGCACTCTTTACACTCGGCAGCTGTGTGACACTGGCAAAAAACGCATGCACCCTCGCGTGCGGGATTCTGATAATAGTATTTCTCATTTTGTGGTTTAAAAACAGAAAAAAGCAAAAGAGCGAAGCAAAAAAATAAACAGTATTTTGTAATACATAACAGATTGTCAACCAATTATTAAATTATGGTTGACAATCTGCTTTTTTTATATTATTCTTTTAGCATGAAAAAAAACAAAGAAAAACACAAAAAACAACCCTTTAAGCCCTTAGATATAGCCTATATCGGCATTTTCAGCGCGCTTATAGCGCTCTGCTCTTGGATTAGTATTCCCACCACGGTGCCCTTCACCCTGCAAACCTTTGCGGTTTTTGCGGCACTCGCCATGCTCGGCGGCAAGCGCGGCTTTTATGCGGTGCTCACTTATCTTCTTTTAGGTGCCATCGGTGTGCCTGTATTCTCCGGTTTTAAAGGCGGTATTGCGGCACTAATCGGCAACACCGGCGGCTTTCTAATCGGCTTTTTACTGCTTGCGGCTGTCTATTGGCTGATTACCGCGACGGCGGGTGATAAGCTCTATATCAAAGTAATTGCACTGACAGCGGGGTTACTTGTATGCTACGCTTTCGGCACAGCGTGGTTTATGTTTTTATACATAAAAAACAGCGGTGCCGTGAGCCTTGTCACGGTACTCGGTCAGTGTGTGTTTCCCTTTATTTTACCCGATGCCGCGAAAATGGCTTTGGCACTGTTGGTTGCGAGGAAAATAAAATTGCCCGAAAAATAAGGCTTGGCGCGCTCTTCGAGAGCACCAAGCCTTATTAATTATATTCGTGCTTTGCACGAGTTATATTTGCCTGCGGCAAGTTATATTATTCACGCTGTGAATAGTTATATTTTGGCTTTGCCAAAGTTGAGGGCGAAGCCCTTCCTTAACTCGCTCATAGAGCGAATATAACTGTGCGCAGCACAATATAACCGGCTTTAGCCAATATAACTTGGCTCTGCCAAATATAACTAAAAAAACGCCCCGCAGGGCGTTTTTTTATTCGGTTCTTAGTGCAATCACCGGGTCTTTCTTTGCCGCCATTTTCGCGGGTATTAAGCCGGCGATAAAGGTAAGGGAAATGCTGATAAGAATTAAGATGAGTGCGCCCAAAATCGGCAGCTTTGCCACACCGTGAATACCGGATAAATGCGCAATAATCATATTAATCGGAATATCCAACAGCACCGTGGTCAGGATGCCGAACAGACCGGCAATTAAGCCGACAATAAAGGTTTCGGCATTAAAGACATGCGAAATATCTTTTTTCGATGCGCCGATGGCTCTGAGAATACCGATTTCCTTTGTTCTCTCCAGCACCGAGATATAGGTAATAATACCAATCATAATGCTCGATACCACCAAGCTGATGGCAACAAACGCTATGAGCACATAGCTGACAATGTTCACAATACGGCTTACGCCCGAAAGCATGGTGCCGATATAATCGGTATATTCAATCTTTTTATCCTCACCTGCGCTTTGATTATATTGCTCAATCGCATCGGCAATTTTTTCTTTGGATTCAAAATCCTTCGCGTAAATGAGTATCTGTGTCGGAGTTTTCTTATCCCCCGCGCCGAAGGTGCGCATATTATCCTCATAGGTGCTTGTACTCAACAAAGAGGAATACTGCTCCATGACCTGCGGAATCATCCGCTGCAGCTGTGCGTTGCTCATTTTGGCAACCGAGGTTTTCATCATGCTCAAATACTGCTGCGGCACATAGTCCTTAATTAAATCAATCACATTATCGGTGGTAATTGCTTCACCGTTTAAATAGTATTGGTTATTCTCTTTGGTGATTTTGAATTTGCCCGAATCAAATTGGGTACCGGTTAAAACATCCAAATTCGGATTTGCCTGCTGTGCTTTGACAACAGCAGTATTATTATTCATTTTTAATATATAGTCATTGAGCTCACCCAAATAGCCGATAGAACCGATTTCCATAGAGGAAATGGATTCCTCTTTCGCTTTTGCCACACCGACAATTTTCACTTTTAAAGACTTCTTGGCAATGAGCTCTTTTAAATACGCTTCATCCGCAGAGCAGTCCTGATACACGGGACCTGCCTTTTTATAAAACTCACCGGAAGGCACAATGGCATACTCTCTGCCGAGAAAATCTTCATAAGCGAAATTATCCTGTGCTGCCGATAAGCCGGTATCGGTTTTCCCATCCATCACCTTTTTAATCATATCCTTAAACTCAAACTGGTCTAAGATACCTAAGGTGTACAGCGTGTAATCGGAGATTTCATTATTCTTATTGACAAGCAGCACCACTTCATCATACTTGGTCGGCAGCTTTCCCGCCACCACATCATACTGATTGCCGACAAACTCGGTGTCGCCTATGAGCTGCTTCCAAATATTGGTGCGCGAATCATACATAGACTCGAACATCGTGCCCTCATACATCTCTTTCATTCCCACATCATCCAACAGAGGGCTGGGGTTGGTTTTGATGATGCCGGCAGAGGTATCCGTGCCGTAAATGTTCAAATTGGCACCGTAGTTATACTGAATGTCAATCGCATTTTCGGTGATACCGTTTTCCTCTTTATCCAAAAACTGTTTAAAGGAAGCCAAATCGTTTTTGTGCACGCCCGCAAGCATGTTATTAATCATATTGCTCATCATGGCGTTGGAATAAATCTTGCCTTCCTCTTTTTCGCGCTCTGCCTGCTCCTTGTCCGCCGCCATGGCGCTGCCCATTTGCGAATCAAAATCGGCGGTTTCGGTTTCTATTTGCACCGGATAGGAGGACAGTGTGCTTTCCTCTATATTATCGATATAGCTTTGGAAGCCGCTCGAAAGCGATAATATTAACGCAATACCGATAATGCCGATAGATCCGGCAAAAGCGGTTAAAAAGGTCCTGCCCTTTTTGGTTAAAAGGTTATTTAAAGAAAGCATGAATGCCGTTTTAAACGACATATCCACTTTAAATTTTGTTTTCTTCGGCTCGGTATCTACATCTTCCTCGGAATTGTACGGATTGGTATCATCCACAATCAAACCATCCGACAAGCGAATGATACGGTTGGAATACTGCTCGGCAAGATCGGGGTTGTGCGTGACCATGATGATGAGCTTTTCATCGCTGATTTCTTTGAGCAGCTCCATAATCTGCACACTTGTTTTGGAATCGAGCGCACCGGTCGGCTCATCCGCCAAAATGATTTCGGGGTTATTAATCAAGGCTCTGGCAATCGCCACGCGCTGCATTTGACCGCCCGAAAGCTGATTCGGCTTTTTGTTGATTTGGTCGCCGAGTCCGACTTTTTCCAGAGCTTCGATAGCTCTTTGCTTGCTCTCTTGCGCACTGATACCGGAAATGGTTAATGCCAATTCCACATTTTGCAGCACACTTTGGTGCGGAATCAAATTATAGCTTTGGAAAATAAAGCCGATGCGGTGGTTGCGATACGCATCCCAGTGAAAATCCGTGTAGTCTTTTGTAGAAGTGCCGTCAATCACCAAATCGCCGGAGGTGTAGCGGTCTAAGCCACCGATGATATTGAGCAAAGTGGTCTTACCGCAGCCGGAAGGACCTAAGATAGAAACAAACTCATGCTCTCTAAACTCGGCGCTTACACCCTTTAATGCAGGCATCGCCTCTTCGCCGACGATATAATCTTTTGTGATATTATCTAAACGCAGCATTGATTTTCTCCTTTTTTGAGAAGTATACCTCTCTATTATATACGAAAAATAAGAAAAAGTGTAAATAAATTTTAAATTCTTTCGGAAATAAGAATTTGCGAAGCTTTTAATTCATGTAAGGGCAGAGCCCTTCCTCAACGCGCTCAAAGAGCGCATATAACTGTGCGTAGCACAATATAACCGGCTTTAGCCGATATAACTCGGCTCTGCCAAATCTGATTGCTCAAGGCTGTCAAACACTTCTCCCGTTTCCACATCCTTTAACCAAAAGTGATTGTCCTCGTATATCACATAGGAATGCGGGCTATTTTGCTTAGGAATGGACACAGAGCCGCAGTTCACATACACATAAGCACCCTTGTCCGTTAGCTCAGGCACATGGAAATGCCCGTTTAAAAGCACATGGCGTGTTTCGAGCGGGAAGGGTTTGTCCGGATTGTAATGATGCCCATGGGTAAGGATAAAAGGCATGCCGTTTATCTGCTCTTCGCGGTAGGTCTGCATCACATCAAAATCGAGCACCATTTGGTCTACCTCGGCATCACAGTTTCCCCGCACGGCGGTGATGCGCCGGGCGAGCGGGTTGAGCATGGCAATAACCTGTTTCGGATTATATTCACGCGGCAAATCATTGCGCGGACCATGATACAAAATATCGCCGAGCAAAAAGATTCTATCCGGCTGCTCTGCGGCAATTCTATCCAAAAGTAAGCGGCAGTAACAGGCACTGCCGTGGATATCGGAAGCGATAAGAATTTTCATAAAAACTCCTTTGCAAATAAGGATTTGTCGGGCAGAGCAAAACGCGTTTTGCTCTGCAGTTTGGAGAGTGGAGAGTTGAGAGTGGAGTTAAGGGAGGGCTTCGCCCTCACCCGATTGATAGAACAATCCCTCCACCGCAAGCGTTCCCCCTCCCTTTGCACAAGGGAGGCTTGAA
>JAFWGH010000010.1 GCA_017512465.1 Clostridia bacterium | reverse complement strand
TAAATACTTGCACTTAGATTGTATCAGAGCATAGCGGAACGGGTGCGGGTGTCCCGCCCACAACTTCAATCTCCACTCTTCACACTTCACACTCAAATAAGGATTTGCGGGCTCGAAAGAGCCCGACAAATCCTTATTTGTCCGGAGGTACTTATGAAAAACTGTTGTTCTCAAGCCAAACACACCCAAAGAGATGAGGCGCAAAAAAAGGCGCTGCTCAATCGCCTCAACCGCATAGAAGGACAAATCAGAGGCATAAAAAAAATGATTGAGGAGGATGCCTATTGCAACGACATTCTTATCCAATCCGCCGCTGCCAATGCTGCGCTCAATTCCTTTTCCAAAACCCTGCTCTCGGCACACATTCACACTTGTGTGGCGAGAGATATTCGCAACGGAAAAGATGAAGTGATTGATGAATTGGTCGATACCATGGGTAAACTAATGAAGTAAACGCAAGCGCGATATTACCATACAAAGCGAGGATATTATGAAACAATATACAGTAACCGGCATGAGCTGCGCCGCCTGCTCTGCCGCAGTGGAAAAGGCGGTTAATCAGGTAGAGGGTGTCAAATCCTGCTCGGTCAGCCTGCTCACCAACTCCATGGGGGTTGAGGGCAGCGCCGATGAGCGCGCCGTGGTTGCCGCCGTGGAAAAGGCGGGTTACGGTGCCGCTGTAAAAGGGGCGGCAAAAAGTGCCGAAGAGGATGATTTTCTCACTGACCGCGAAACGCCGAAAATTGCCAAGCGGCTAATCATTTCCGCGGTGTTTTTAGCGGTACTTATGTACTTTTCCATGGGACACGGCATGTTGGGACTGCCGCTCCCCTCCTTTTTTGAGCACAACTTAACCGCAAACGCTATTATACAAATGATACTGGCGGCGGTTGTGATGCTTATTAACCAAAAATTTTTCATTTCCGGCACCAAGAGTGTCTTGCACCGCGCGCCGAATATGGATACACTGGTCTCTCTCGGCTCCGGCGCCTCCTTTGTGTGGAGTGTGTATGCACTCTTGCGCATGAGCGAAAACGAAACACAAGCCGTTATTTACTCTCAACAGCTCTATTTTGAATCGGCGGCAATGATTTTAGTGCTCATCACACTCGGCAAGCTCTTGGAAGCGAGAAGCAAAGGCAAAACCACCGATGCGCTCAAATCATTAATGCGCCTAAAGCCTTCCACCGCATGTGTGGTGCGTGAAGGTAAAGAAATGGAAATACCGATAGAGCAACTCGCTGTCGGTGACATTTTTACCGTGCGCGCCGGCGAAAAGATACCGGCGGACGGTGTTGTGAGAGAAGGCGACGGTGCGGTGGATGAATCCTCACTCACGGGAGAAAGCATTCCTGTGGATAAAGCGGTCGGTGATGCGGTGTATGCCGCGACGCTTAACGCCTCCGGCTATATCCGCTGTGAAGCGCGCAGTGTCGGTGAAGATACGGCACTGGCGCAAATTATCAAAACCGTGAGCGATGCCGCCGCCACAAAAGCGCCGATTGCCAAAACCGCCGACAAGGTTTCGGGAATATTTGTGCCTGCCGTTATCGGCATTGCGCTCATCACTTTTATTGTTTGGATGATTGCGGGAAAAGAACTTTCTTTTTCCCTTGCAAGAGCCGTTTCGGTGCTCGTTATTTCCTGCCCCTGCGCATTGGGACTCGCCACGCCGGTGGCAATCACGGTCGGCAGCGGTGTCGGTGCCAAAAACAGTATACTCTTTAAAACCGCCGAGAGCTTGGAACAGGCGGGCAAGATTCAAATCGCTGTTATGGATAAAACCGGAACCGTTACCAACGGCACACCGGTGGTGACCGATATCATCCCGGCAGACGGTACCGATGAAAACCGCTTGCTCACACTCGCCTATGCCCTCGAAGCAAAAAGCGAACACCCGCTTGCAAGCGCAGTGTGTGAGCGGGCGCAACACAAACAGTGTGTTTTACAAGCGTGTGAAAACTATCAAACATTTGCGGGCGGCGGTATTGCCGGCGTTGTCGGCACAAAAGCCGCGGCGGCGGGCAATGCGCGCTTTATCGGCACACACGCAGCCGCCAACCCCTCCATGGAGCGTGTCGCGCAAGTGCTCGCGGATGAAGGCAAAACGCCGCTATTCTTCGCCTCGGATGGTGTAATTCAAGGTATTATCGCTGTGCAGGACACGGCAAAAGCAGATGCCGCGCGAGCGGTGCGCGAATTAAAAAATATGGGTATCACCACGGTGCTTTTGAGCGGCGATAATGAAAAAACCGCCCGCGCTGTAGGCGGTGCTGTCGGCTTTGATAACGTGATTGCCGGCGTGCTGCCCGATGAAAAAGCGGCTGTTATCCGCCGCTTAAAGCAAAGCGGTATTACCGCCATGGTCGGCGACGGTATCAACGATGCGCCCGCCCTCACCGAAGCGGATATCGGTATTGCAGTCGGCTCCGGAACAGATGTTGCTATTGATGCGGCAGATATTGTTTTGATGAAAGAAGCGCTGAGCGATGTACCCGCTGCGCTCAGGCTGGGCAGAAAAAGTGTGCGCACCATTCACCAAAACCTCTTTTGGGCATTTTTCTACAATGCCGTGTGCATTCCCATTGCCGCCGGTGCGCTGATTCCCGCTTTCGGCATTACGCTCACCCCGATGATGGGTGCTGCCGCGATGAGCCTTTCAAGTTTCTTTGTGGTGATGAATGCACTGCGTATCAATCTATTTAAGCCGCACAGCACAAAGCAGGATAAAAAAAGAGCCGGTATCTCTATAGATACAGCGCTTTTGCAAATACAAGAAAATCTTATAAACAAAGGAGAAAAAGCCATGATTATTCAAGTTGAAGGTATGATGTGCCCGCACTGCGAGGCAAGAGTAAAAGCAGCGCTCGAGGCGGTAGAAGGTGTGCAGTCCGCTATCCCCTCTCACCAAAAGGGTGAAGTGGAAATCATCGGCACACCCGATGTGGCAGCGGCTAAAAAAGCCATTACCGATGCCGGGTATACCGTTATCTCTTAAAGGAGTTTGATTTATTCATAAAAACATGCTATGATACAATCATAACTATGGGGGTTGTGAGATAAATTTATGGAATTTGTAAGTAAAATGATAGGCACCTTAGCGGTGATTTTGCTCATTTCCGCCTTGCTTGGCGGGGGTGACATGCTGAGCAAATACGAAAGAAAGCAAAAGCGTTTAAAGTATATACTTTTAGCGGGTTTGGTCGGCGGTTTGTTTGGCATTTACGGCAATATCACAGGCGTGGATGTCAGAGGTGCGGTCATCACCGTGCGCGATATCGGACCAATGCTCGCCGGCATAACCGGCGGCCCTCTCGGCGGGTTGATAGCAGGGGTGATTGCCGGTGCGCACCGCTATACCATGGGCGGTATCACGGCGAATGCCTGCATTGTGGCGACTTGCTGTATCGGCTTGATTTGCGGCTTTATTTCCATGAAGTTTAAGCGCATTTATACGCACCCGTTTTGGGCGTTTGTTGTCGGTGCGCTTTCCGAAGCCCTCCATTTGGGCATTGTTTTATTGATGGTTAAGCCTTTTGAAACCGCACTCGATATTGTTAAGCAAGTGGCGCTTCCCTTTATTGCAATCAATGCCATAGGTTTTACACTGATGGTTTCCATCATTGTCTTTTTCCGCAAGCAGCGCATTATCATCCTTGAGCGGAATCGACTGCACTCCGAGCTGGAGGTTGCCGCAAAAATTCAAAAATCGTTATTACCCCGCATCAGTGATACATATCCGGGCAGAGAAGAGTTTTCCGTTAGGGGTTACATGCAGCCCGCAAAAGAAGTCGGCGGCGATTTTTACGATTTCTTTTTTATCGACAAAGACCACATGGCATTTGTGATTGCAGATGTATCCGGCAAAGGTGTTCCCGCGGCGATTGTGATGACCAATGCCAAAACCATTTTGCAAAACTGCTTGAGAGATTTTTCGGATTTTTCCGAAGCCGTTTCGGTGGCAAATAACAGCCTTTGCACTAATAATGAAGCCGATATGTTTGTTACGGCATGGATTGGTATTTTGGATATTCCGAGCGGTGATATGCGCTATATCAGCGCCGGTCACAATCCACCCGTTCTCATGCATGGGCATAAAGCTATTATGCTTGCAAGCGCCAACAGTTTTGTACTCGCAGGTATGGAAGATGTCCGCTACAAAGAGCACCGGCTGCATCTCGCGCCCGGCGATAAGCTTTTTATGTATACCGACGGGGTTGTGGAATCGCAAACCTCAAGTAAAGAGCTTTTCGGGGATAATCGGCTCCTTGAGTGCATAGAGGAAAATATTCAAAAGGATGCCGGCGGCGTGATTGATGCAGTGGAAAAATCACTCAAAGATTTTGTCGCAGATGCCCCGCAGTTTGATGATACCACCATGCTGTGTGTGGAAATGAAACAAAGCCCAACGGGAGTCGAGGCCTGATAGCCTCTCGCTTGTTCTAAATCTCACACGGCAAAGCCCGGCTGTTATTAAGGATAATAAGCCTCATTTTTATCTTTTTGCACAATAACTGCGTTAAAACACCTCGACAGGCGTCAGCCTTGCCGAGGTGTTTGTGCCTTGTTCTTGCACGAAAAATCTTAAAAATGAGGTGTT
>JAFWGH010000146.1 GCA_017512465.1 Clostridia bacterium | reverse complement strand
CAGCAGTTTTGGTAATAATTAGAACTGAATAAATAGTTATAGCCGGAGTATAAACAAGCTCCGGCTATTCTTTCAGCAATTCAACAGCTAACTTGAATCCTATTTCAAACGCCTAACATTCAATCAGTGAAGCGTATTCCGTAAAGCAATCGACATATTTTTCAAACACATCAGCATTATAATAACACAGATGAAATGAATGATTTTACTGCTAACTACGATAAAAAGATAGCTGTGCAAATCAAGATGGTAATCCACACCATTTAATTCATACAATACGGTTGCTAAAGGAATAACAATATATTCTCCGGCAATCATAAAAGCAATATATAAAACGGTCTGAATAAGCGCCGAAATGTATTTTGCCCTATACACAAAAACCATCAATGAAAAATATATGATAAGCATTGCTATTCCATTTAAATAGTTAATACCGATTTTGTAAATACCGAACAATGCGCTAAAACTAATAAGAAGTGTAAATAATGAAAAAGAAATGGAGATAAAGCTTATTTCCATTATTCTATCTTAGTTTAAAATCTAATAATCATTGTAAGTGTATCATTTTGCAAGGTATTTGAGCATAGTAGGTCATTTATAACTTATTCCGAAGTGGTCTTAAATTATCGTTCTCTCTCGTGCTTTGATTTGTTCATTGGCTCTTGTTGCCGAGTTTGCCTTAACTTTCTCTTTTTGTACCACCTCACCTCCACTTCATCAATGGCATCATTGAGGTAGTAATCGGTTTCTCTATGGCAACTCATGAAAGTGCCGGGGTCATAGTCTTTCCCGTAAACGGCTTTCAACTTTTGCACGGTTTCCTTTTCTTTTTGCTCGCGTAGTTTTAAACGCTCATAACCTAATTCATCTGTGTCAAACGCCGTTGCCTTTTCTTTGTAAAGAGCAAATTCTTTGGAAACGGTTTCCAAGTTACCGATGTATTTTTGTTCTTCCGCCTCATATTCCTTCAGCGTATTTTCCAAGCGTTCAAGTTTCTTTTGCACGGAGGGCAATTCCTTTTCACCGGCGCATTTGAGAGAGATGAGTAGGTTTTCTTTTTCTGTTTTAAGTTCTTCAATCTCTTCGGAAAGGAGTGCAATGCGGCGGGATAATTCCCGATGCTTCATTACTTGAATCACAGGGGTTTCTTTTTTTACAGAGAGCAAATCGGTGCGCTGTTTTGTTTTATCCTTAAGGTTGGAAACGACTGCTTTAATGGTTTCAAAACCCTTTTTGATTCCCTTTGTTTCATTTTTAATGGCATATTGTTTAAACTGTGAATCAACAAGATGATAACTGAAAATGAGAGCGGTTTGCCGCAAGCTTTCCATTGCCTCGGCAAGTTCTTTCACGGTCATCTTCACAATAGCCGACAGCTTTTTAATGGTTTCTTTCAGTTCACGCAGGAGAGAATTGTCTGCTTTGATGCGGCGATTGATTTCACAACGCTCGGAAATCAAACCGGCTTTTTCCATACGCCGTGCCGCCAATCCTTCATGGATGGTCGGTTGTTCTTCCAATCCTCTTTCACTATGAGAACGGTGGTCAATATGCGCAATAGCTTTGCCGGTATTATCCAAGTAACGGTTCGTTATTACCGCCCAATTCTCCCTCCAGATATTTAATTGTTCCTCGCTATTCCAGCGTGAGACAGTCGGGTTTTGCCTACCGAACCTTGTGCTTTTCGGGCACTTCGATGCGCGTTCATATCCCATCTCTTGGGCTTCACTCGGCGGCAAGTATTCTTTCTTATTGCCGATGAAATATAGGTATTGTTTCTCCCAGCCTTCCGCTTTTGCAGTGGCAAATTCGGAGGAAGTTAACCCTTTCTCCATACCACCCCTAACACACAAATATTCTTTCTCGGTTTTCTTTTGCCACTTACCGTTTTTATCTAACGGGCGCACGGTTAAAAGAATGTGAGCGTGAGGATTGTGTCCGTCTGTATCATGAACAGCAACATCTGCACACATCCCCAATGCTACAAAGTTTGTTTGGACAAATTCGGTAAGGAGATTGATTTGCTCCTCATTGTTTAATTCAGTGGGTAATGCCACTACAAACTCACGAGCAAGGCGGCTGTCCTTTGTCTGCTCCGCTGCTTCAACAGCGTTCCAAAGAGTAGACCTATCCTGCCATTCAGCAGGAGCATTGGCAGGTAAAAACACTTGATCCCACACCAGACCTCGCTTGCGGGTAAAGTCATGCAAAACACCATCGTAGTCGTTATAAATCTTGGAGCAACTCATATATGCCGCTGCTGCAACAGCGCTTCTACCGATGGAACGTGTGATGATTTTTGCTTCTAAATGATAGATAGCCATAGTGATATATAGATGTCCTTTCTTGGTTTTGTTTCTTTTTTAAAAGAAAATGGGTATCGACCAAAGCGATACCCAAATATGTCAAAGATAACCCGAGTGAAGGCTTTGACAAAGCAGATTGGTTAAGGGAATAGAAGGGGGCATTTTGCTATTACCTTTAAGCAAGCTGCACGAACAGTCGAGGGAAAAGTTCGGCTGTTCGTCAGGCTTCAAAGAAGCCGCATAGCCTCGCAGAGCGCACGATTCTAACGCCTGTTAGAATACCACCACCCGAAAATTCTCGCAGAGGTTTTTCGGGTGGTGAGTAAGTGCGCCCTTCGGGATATTTTAAAGCCCTCGCCCAAAGATTTCTCTTCGGACAAGGGCAAATAATTAATCTATATTCAGTTTCTTTTTGATTAAAAACCTTTCTGTTTCTT